>JBOFLR010000152.1:0-8051 GCA_051657965.1 Dermatophilaceae bacterium | reverse complement strand
GACCGTCGTCGGAGGCCCCGAAGCGGTGTCGAGAGGGCTCGAGGCCGGCCTGGTCGAGGTGGTGGGAACGGGTGCGGTCTCCCGGGTGACCGGCGAGGACCGCACCGTCGTCGCGGCGCGGACGCACCAGCTCGCGTGGAGCGGCGCCACCCCGGGCCGGGCGGTGCTCGCCGACCCCGACCGGGCGGGCGACGCCCTCGCCGCGGCGTTCCTCGCCGGACGCACGGGCGCACCACTGCTGTGGACCACGCCGCTCTGTCTCCCGTCGGCCACCCGCGCTGCAGTGCTCGCGCCGACGGTCACCCGGATGACGGTCGTCGGCGGTGAGGGCGCGGCGCGCGGCCTGGTCGACCGGTTCGAGCCGTGCCGCAGCCTCACCGACCCGGCCAGCTCCTGGGTGCTCGTCAACAAGCGGAACCCGCTCTCGCCGCAGTCGTTCGCGCCGGACGACCTCGTCGAGGTGCCGATGCCGAACGCGCGCGGCCAGGCGATGCGCCGAGAGGCCGCGGCCGCGCTGTCCCGGATGGCGACCGCGTCGACGCAGGAGGGCGCCGGAGCGGTCGGCATCGACACCGCCTACCGCTCCTACGCGACCCAGGACGAGCTGTACGACGGCAAGGTCGCCGAGCGCGGTCGCGCCTGGACCGACCGCTGGTACCTGCGCCCCGGCTACAGCGAGCACCAGACCGGGCTCGCCGTCGACCTGCTGCCGGTCGGCCGCTCGAACTGCCGCATCAACGACTGCATCGACGAGACGCCACAGGGGGTGTGGCTGGCCCGGCACTCGTGGCGCTTCGGCTTCATCCTGCGGTACGAGCGGGGCGAGACCGGCGTGACCGGGGTCGGCTATGAGCCGTGGCACTTCCGCTATGTCGGCACCGCGCTCGCGGCGACCTACCACGAGGGCGGCTGGGACACCTACGAGGAGTTCCTCGGCCGCCCGGCCGCGCCGACCTACTGAGCCGCGCCGGGCGCCATCCGGGGATGCCGCACCCGGTCACCGCAGCGCGAACTCCTCGAGCAGCCGCCGGCCGATGATCAGCTTCTGGATCTCGGCGGTGCCCTCGCCGATGAGGAGCATCGGCGCCTCGCGGTAGAGGCGCTCGATCTCGTACTCCTTGCTGTAGCCGTACCCGCCGTGGATGCGGAAGCTCTGCTCGACGACGTCGGCGCAGTTCTCGGCGGCGAGGTACTTCGCCATCCCCGCCTCGAGGTCATTGCGCATCCCCGAGTCCTTCAGCCGGGCCGCCTTGACCATCAGCTGGTGGCTGGCCTCGACCTTGGTCGCCATGTCGGCGAGGCGGAACAGGATGCCCTGGTGCTCGGCGATCTTCTTGCCGAACGTCTCGCGCTGCTGCGAGTACGCGACGCCGAGCTCGAAGGCCCGCATCGCCACCCCGCAGGCCCGGGCCGCGACGTTGACCCGCCCCACCTCGACGCCGTCCATCATCTGGTAGAAGCCCTTGCCCGGCACCCCGCCGAGCACCTGCGCGTCGGTGGTGCGGTGGCCGTCGAGCAGCAGCTCGGTCGTGTCGACGCCCTTGTAGCCCATCTTCTCGATCTTGCCGGGCACCGTGATGCCCTGGGCCGTCTCCCCGAAGCCGGGCTCCTTCTCGACGAGGAAGGTCGTCATGTTCTTGTACGGGCTCTCGCTCTCGCCGAGGTCGGTGCGCACGAGCACCGCGACGAGGTTGGCCGAGCCACCGTTGGTGAGCCACATCTTCTGGCCGGTGAGGCTCCATCCGTCGCCGTCGCGCACCGCCTTGGAGCGGATGGCGGCGACGTCGGACCCGAGGCCGGGCTCCGACATCGAGAACGCCCCGCGCACCTCGCCGGTCGCCATCCGAGGTAGATAGCTCGCCTTCTGCTCCTCGGTGCCGTGCTGGAGGATCAGGTGGGCGACGATGAAGTGGGTGTTGATGATGCCGCTCACCGACATCCAGCCGCGGGCGATCTCCTCGACGACGAGCGCGTAGGTGAGCAGCGACTCCCCGAGCCCGCCGTACTCCTCGGGGATCATCAGGCCGAAGATCCCCATCTCCTTCATGGCCTCGACGATCTCGGTCGGGTACTCGTCGGCGTGCTCGAGCGCTGTGGCCACGGGCAGGATCTGCTCCTCGACGAACTCCCGCACCAACGTCAGCAGGTCGTTCTGGTCCTCGGTGAGGCCGTCGGTGGAGAGCAGTCGCGACATGCCGTCGAGTATGCCGACGGCATCCGCATATTCGGTGGCCGTACCGGGATGACGTGCGCCACGCTGGGAGGTGAGCGCGCGGCATCCGCCGGGCCCAGGTCGAGAGGAGGAGTCGTGATGTCGACGACCTCGGGCATGAACCTGCCCATCCGCCCCACTCTCGACCAGGAGCACCGTCATGGCCTACCAGCCGTTCCACCTGCCGGAGAAGCAGGCGCTCTTCTCCACTGACACCCTCCCCGACGCGCCGCCCGAGGGCGAGCGCTGGACCACTTGGGACGGGGCCACCCACGGCCCGACGCCCCGCCCGCCCTGGGTGATCACCGACCTCGGTGCCGTCGACGCCGACCTCGGCGTCCTCAAGACCGGCAAGGAGGCCGACGTCCACGTCGTGCGGCGCTGGGTGCCCGGCACCGACCGGGTCGTGACGATGGCGGCCAAGCGGTTCCGCACCGGCGACCACAAGCTCTTCCATCGCGACGCCGGCTACCTCGAGGCCCGGCGTGTGCGCGAGAGCCGTGAGACGAGGGCGATGGCCCGGCGTACCGCGTTCGGCAAGGAGATGATCGCCGGTCAGTGGGCACTCGCGGAGTTCCAGGCGCTCGGTCGCTTCTGGGAACTCGGCCTCCCGGTGCCCTACCCGGTGCAGCTCGACGGGCTCGAGATGCTCATGGAGTTCGTCGGCGACGGCGCCACCGGCACCGCCGCGCCGCGGCTGGTCTCCACCCGGCCGGATGACGACCTGCTCGCCGAGCTGTTCGAGCAGCTCCGCTCGGCGATGCTGCTCCTCGCCCGCCACGGGTGGACGCACGGCGACCTCTCGCCGTACAACGTGCTCCTCGACGGTGAGCGGCTGGTGCTCATCGACTGGCCGCAGGTGGTCGACGTCATCGGCAACCCGCAGGGCTTCACGTTCCTCGAGCGCGACGCGACGACGATGTCGGCCTGGTTCCGCCGCAAGGGGCTCGAGGTCGACGACGGCGAGCTCGTCGCCGATCTCATGGCCGAGGCGACCTCCCGGTTCTGACAGCGAGGCGCCGCCGGAGCGACCAGCCCGGCGGCGCCTCACCATGCTCTGCTCGAAGCGAGCAGACCATCTACCTGTCAGTAGACGCTCACGCCGTAGACGCTCAGCGCCTCGGTGACCGGCTGGAAGAAGGTCTGGCCACCGGTCGAACAGTTGCCCGACCCGCCGGAGGTCATCCCGAGCGCGGCCGTGCCGGAGAACAGCGAGCCGCCGCTGTCACCGCCCTCGGCGCACACGTTCGTCTGGATCAGACCCGACACGCTGCCTTCCTGGTAGTTGACCGTCGCGTTGACCGCCTGCACGGTGCCGGAGAACACCCCGGTCGTGCTGCCGCTCCGGGTCACTCGCTCACCGACCACGGCGTTCCGCGCGGAGGTGATGTCCTGGGAGCTGCCGTTGTACAACGACACGGTGCCGGGCTTGGAGATGCTCTGGTTCGTGTACCGGACGATGCCGTAGTCGTTGCCGGGGAAGCTGCTGCCGGCACGGCTGCCGAGGACCGTCGTGTTCGAGGAGTTGGCGTACCAGGTCGAGGCGATGTCGGTGCAGTGTCCGGCGGTGAGGAAGTACGACGCGCCTGCGCTGTCGCGGACGTTGAAGCCGAGCGAGCAGCGGCTGCCGCCTCCGTAGATGGCTTGGCCGCCGGAGATGCGCTGCTGGAACGTGCCCTTGACGTGCTCGACGCGCACGGTGTCCCCGAGCTCCTTGACGGCCGAGCGGACCGTGGCCTCCTCCGCCGCCGAGACGGTCTCGTCGAGGGAGACCAGCACGGTGTTCGTCTTCGGGTCCACCGCCCAGGCCGAGCCCGGCACGCTGGCCTTGTCCCCGAGCGTGTCCATGGCGGAGTTGAGCTCCGCGAGCGAGTTGTCGACCGTACGCACCTGTGCGCCCGCGGCGCGGGCCACCTCGGCGGTGGCCTCGTCGGTCGCGGTCACGACGACCGAGTCGCCCTCGGTGTAGACACCAGGGGTGCTGGACTTCAGACGGTCTGCCAGCGTGGCGGCCAGCTCGTCCGCATCGGGCGCCGCCGCCACGGCTGCGGTGTCTCCGGACGTGGGGGCGGCCTGAGCTGTCGTGAGGGTGAACGTCCCAGCGGCGAGGACGCCGACCGCGAAGGTGCAGGTCGTGCGGCGCAGTACGGTGCGTGGAGATGTCATCTGGTGCTCCCTGTGATCTCGGGTTTTCCCGATCGGGACACGTCGTCTCCGGTGCGAGATCGACGTCCTCAGTGGTCTGGTTGACCGCCGATGACGCGGAAGCGTGGTGGAGGGCACAACTGACGATCAAGGCATTCCTACAATGTGGCAAGGTCCTCAGAATGCGGTATAAGGCCCAGTAGGTCTTCGCCCAGAGGCGTAGTTGTGATATGTAGCCCAGCTCGCCTCTTACGCTCGAGGTCATGAGCGAACTGCGCCTCGCCCCGGCGACCACCCTTGACCCGATGCTCGCCCCGCCGGTTCGATGGGGAGTGCTCGGGCCGGGTGGCATCGCCGGTGAGTTCGCGGATGCCGTGCACCTCACCACCCGCTCGCAGATCGTGGCGGTGGGCTCGCGATCGGCGGAACGGGCAGCGGCGTTCGCCGAGCGGTACGGCATCCGGCAGTGGCACGGGTCGTACGAGGCGCTCGTGGCCGACCCGGCGGTCGAAGCCGTCTACGTCGCGTCGCCACACAGCGAGCACCACGCCCACGCCCGGCTGGCGCTCGACGCCGGCACACCCGTGCTCGTCGAGAAGGCGTTCTGCCGCACCACGGCCGAGACCGACGACGTGCTCGACACGGCGGCCGACGCGGGTCTCCTCGCCGCGGAGGCGATGTGGAGCCGCTACCTACCGGGCTACGACATCGTGCGCCGCACGGTCGCCGAGGGGGTGATCGGCGACGTCGTCGCGCTCGTGGCCGACCACGGCCAGCGGCTCTGGCCGGACGGTCCGCAGCGGCTGGCCGACCCCGCCCTCGCCGGTGGGGCGCTGCTCGACCTCGGTGTCTACCCGCTGGCGTTCGCCGACCATGTGGTCGGACCGCTCGGCGACATCGTCGCGCGGGCCGAGCTGAGCGAGCGGGGAGTCGACGTCACCACGGGCGTGACGGCATCCGGGCCGAACGGCGAGCTGGTGCAGGTGTGGTGCTCGATGGCGGCGACGTCCGCCTGCACGGCGACCGTGGTCGGAACGCTCGGGCGGCTCGAGCTCGACGGGCGCTTCTACGGCCCGACGACCGTACGGCTGGTGGCGCCCGACGGCCGCGTCGTCGACGTGCTCGAGCCCGAGCACGTCGAGCACGGGTTCCGGTATCAGCTCGCCGAGTTCGCGCGCGCCCTGCACGACGGCCGAACCGAGACGTGGTCGGTGCCCTGGAACGCCACCCGGCGAGTGATGGCGGCCATGGACGACATCCGTCACCAGGTCGGTGTGCGTTATCCCGGCGAGTGAACGGTGCCGGCGGCCGGAGTGCCCTGGAGTCAGGACCACCGTCGCGGAGCTCGCCTCCATGATCACCGTCAGTGGACGAGGACGCGGCTGCCCTTCGGCATCAAATTCTCGCGCCAGATCATGTCGACCGCGGCGTTGCTGAGCCGGGCGCAGCCGTGCGAGGCGGCGTAGGGCGGGATGTTCGGCGAGCCGTGCACGGCGATACCGCGGTGGAAGAACCGCGGCCGCCAGAGCTCGCCGAGCGTGTTGCGCAGCGGCCCGTCGACCGCCCGGTACACCGCGAAGTCGCCCCGCGGGGTCACCGCACGAGCACGGGTGCCGGCGGTCGAGGTGTACCGCTCGCCGTTGCCCGTGGAGGTGTTGAGGATGACGCTCGCGCGCCCGCTGCGCACGACGAGCAGGACCTGTCGGTCGAGGTCGATCTCGACCCCGGCAGCGATCCGCGCGGTGGGGCGGACGCCTCGGTCGAGCGCCGCCCGGGTCGTGCTGCCGACGACACCGTCGCGGGAGACACCGGCGACCTTCTGGAGGGCGAAGACGGCCTGCTGGGTCAACGGCCCGAACCTCCCATCCGGCTCGCCGAGCCAGTACCCGAGGCCACTGAGCCGCTGCTGCAGCGCGAGCACCGTCGGGCCCTGGTCGCCGACCTTCACGGTGGACCGCGTCGTCGCCGGCGCCGACGTGCCCGACGGCCGCGCCGGTGGCGTCGCTACCCCTGGTCCTGCGGCGTCCGGCGCGTCCGCGGGTGGGGGCGCCACGGTCGGTGCCGGCGTCGTGCCGGTGGTCGGGGACGTTCCCGTCGTCGGTGAGGGGTCGGAGAGCGGCGCGGCGGTGGTCGGCGCGGTGGTGGTCGGCGCAGCGGCGGTCGGCGCAGCGGCGGTCGGCGCAGCGGCGGTCGACGGGATGACGGTGGGCGCGTCTGCAGTGACCGTCATCGACGGCGATGCCGCCGTGGGTGGTGACGCCACGGTGGAGGGCGACGCCGGGTCGGCGGCGGCCCGACCGCCCTGCTGGGTCACCAGGCACCCCGACAGTATCGATGCGACCACGGCACCGGTCAGCACCACGACCGCGAGTCTCGGCGACCCACCCACGAACCCTCCAATGTCTCCGCCCTGCCGGACCATGAGAGGGCACCCGGGCTGCTCGGCGCAACCGACGCGCCAACCCGGCGGTGATTCGTAGCCGAACGGATGATGCCGCGCGGTCGCCCTCAGTCCGAACGGTTCACGGCGGCGTCGACGGCGAGCACCCGGCGCGCCATGTCGACGTGCAGGCTCTCGACCATCCGGCCCCGGTACACGACGACGCCACGCCCGGCGCCGTCATCCCAGGCGGCGAGGATGCCTCGCGCCTCGGACACCTCCTCGGTCGACGGGGAGAAGGCGGCGTTGCACGGGTCGACCTGGCTCGGATGCACGAGCGTCTTGCCGTCGAAACCGAGATCGCGTCCCTGGCGGCACTCGGCGGTGAAGCCGTCGATGTCGCGCACGTCGTTGTAGACGCCGTCGAGCACGGCGACGCCGGCCGCACGACCGGCGAGCAGCACCTGCTGCAGCGCGGCCTGGATCGGCGCCCGGCCGGGCACGTGCCGCGCGCCGAGCTCCTTGACGAGATCGTTGGTACCGAGCACGATCGCCGCGAGGCGGTCGGAGGCGCGCGCGAGGTCGGCGGCGGCCAGCACGGCGCCTGGAGTCTCGACCATCACCCACAGGCGCGTCCGCTCCGAGCCCTGGTGGCGCTCGATCGACCGCGCGAGGTGGCGCACTCGCTCGGCATCGGCGACCTTCGGCACCACGATGCCGTCAGGCCCGGCGGCGCAGGCGGCGGCGAGGTCGTCGTCGTGCCACTCGGTGCCCGGACCGTTGACCCGGATCGTCACCTCGCGCGCACCGTACCGGCCGGATGACGCTGCCGCACAGGCGTTCTCGCGGGCCTGGTCTTTGTCGCCGGGGCTGACTGCGTCCTCGAGGTCGAGGATGAGGCCGTCGACCGGGAGGGTGGCAGCCTTGGCCAGCGCGCGCTCGTTCGATGCCGGGAGGTAGAGCACCGAGCGTCGCGGGCGGTACACGGGGACGTCGGTCATGCGTCGTCCGCGGTCGTCATGGCGTAGCGAGCAGCGAGCTCGGGGTCTGCCTCCGCGAGTCGTTCGGCGAGCTCGAGCACGACGAGGCACTGCTTGAGGCTGGCGTCGTCCTCCATCCGGCCGTCGAGCATGACTGCACCGGTACCGTCGCCCATCGCCTCCCTGACGCGGCGGGCGTGCGCGACGTCATCCGCGCTGGGGCTGAACACCGTTGCAGCGACGGCGATCTGGGATGGGTGTAGCGTCCACGCGCCGACACAGCCGAGGAGGTAGGCGCTGCGGAACTGGTCCTCGCAGGCGAGGGTGTCGGCGA
>JBOFLR010000151.1:0-2955 GCA_051657965.1 Dermatophilaceae bacterium | reverse complement strand
TAGGTGCTCTGGATCTGGGCGATCAGCTGGTCCAGACCGACCCCGCCGCTCGTCTCGTTCTTGCCGTCGGTGAGGAGGATGACGGCGTTGATGCGGTCGTCGCGATACCGAGACGCGACCGTCTCGTACGCAGCGGCGAGGCTGTTGTAGAGGGCGGTGTCACCGCCGGGTTGGAGGCCCTTGGTCGCGGCCACGAGCTGGTCTCGGCGGGTGGCGCCGTCCACGTCGGCGGCCATCGGGCCGATGGCGACGTCCTGTCGATGGTCGACGCCGTCAGGGTTGTCGGAGAACGACCACAGGCCCACCTCGTCGCGGTCGGTGAAGTACTCGAACGACGTGGTGATGGCGCCCTTCGCGGCGTCGAGCTTGGTGGTGGGGCTGCCGCCGACCGGGTCGCGCATCGACCCCGAGACGTCGACGACGGTGAGGACGTTGGCGGTCTTGCGTAGCTGGGTCCAGCTGGCCAGCACCGCGTCGGTGACCTCGGCGTCCGGCGCTTCGAGCTCGAGCTTCGGCTGGGTGGGCAGGACGCCCTGCTCGGGCCCGTAGGTCTCCGCGATGTCACCCGCCGAGGTGCGGAAGTAGAAGCCCTGCCACCGCTCCTGGACCTCGCGGCTGAGCAGGTAGTCGAGGAACTGGTTCGCTCCGGCGCGCTTCTTCTCGCTGACCCACGGTGCGTCGAGGACGGCGTACGGGTGGTCGGAGATGAAGGTGCCCTCCTTCGGGTAGATCGCGACCAGAGGCACCTTGGGGCGTGGGAGGTCGCCGGCCTTGTCGGGGTCACCGGAGGGGTTGCCGTTGTTGTACGAGAGCACCAGGTTCTCCGACGTCACCAGTGCCGACAGGTAGGACAGCGCCTCGCCCTTGGCGTCGGCCCTCTGCCAGTCGGCCCAGAACGACAGCGTGGTATCGCCGTACCGCAGGATGGACTGCTCCACGCCGGCGACGAACTCGCGGGTCTCGGCGCGGCCGATGTCGTCGACGGTGAGCCCGGAGGTACGCCCGACGCTCGCGTAGTACGTGGCGATCGTGCCCTCGAGCCCCGGGTGGGACAGGGTGGGGTTGGTCTTGCCGAGACTGAACCGGCCCCACTCGGGGCGCCCGAACTCGGCCCAGCCGCGAGGCGACTTGGCCAACGCGAGGATGTCGCTCCAACCGATCTCCCGGGCCGGCCAGCCCATCGCCTCCGCCATCGGCCGCGGCATCGCGATCACCCCGGGTGCCTGCGCCACGGAGCGTGCCGTCGTCGGGTCACGGATGAGGCTGTCGCGCCCCGCAGCCCTGAGCCGCTGCTCGAGAAGCGGAAGCCAGAGCGACCCGGTGGGCGACCAGACGTCCGGGATGGGTCCGTCGTCGGCGGTCCAGCCCCGGGCCAGCGCCTGCTGGGCTGCACCAGACGACTTGTTCGACACCTTCACCTCGACGCACGGGTCGTCGGACTCGGCGTTCGCGGTGTTGAAGCTCGAGGCCAGCTTGGCGAGCACCGGGGCCTTGTCGGCCGATGCCGCGATCACGACCGGAGTGGGCCGGCCCTCACACGAGGACTCGCCGTCGCCCTCCGCCGCACCGTCCTGGATGACGAACCCGAGACTCGTCGCGACCGCGAGCAGTGCGGCGACCGCGGCGAGCGGGAACCATCGTGGTCGGTTGGTCGCGCGCGCGTGTCGTCCGCCGGTCATGATCCCCTGCCTTGGTCATCATCGATTGGCGGCTGAACCTACCGTCCCCGCCGCGTGCAGTGCACCGCGCCCCTGGCGATGACCTCGCGGCACGCCCGGCCGGACCGCGCGGCGCGTGTCGTCCGCACCGGAGGCGGCTCCGTCCCGACGCCGATGGCCGAGACGGAGCAGGGGCTCAGAAGTTGGACAGCGCCTGCGAGTAGACCTTGGCGATGTCGGCGGTGGTGGCCGCCTTGTACGAGGCGCCCTCGCTGGCCTGCGCGATCTTGGCAAGGGTCGCGTTGTCGGCATCCGGGCCGTAGCCGATGGTGATGATGTGCACGGGCTTGGTGGGGTAGGTGCGCTGCACCTCTGCCAACAGTGCCTCCAGGGTCAGCCCGCCGGTGGTCTCGTTCTTCCCGTCGGTGAGCAGCACGACGGCGTTGATCCGGTTCTCGCGGTATCGCGAGGCCACGGCTTGGTAGGCCGCCGAGAGGCTGTTGTACAGCGCCGTGTCACCTTGTGGCTGAAGCGCATTCGCTGCCGCCGTGAGCGCGGTACGCCGGTCCGAGCCGCCCACGGGGCCGTTCATCGGCCCGATCGGGACCCGTTGGGTGTGGTCGGGTCCGCTGGGCGCATCCGAGAACGTCCACAAGCCCACCTCGTCGTTGTCGGTGAACAGCTTGAGGGAGTCGGCGATCGCGTCGCTCGCCGCCGCGAGCTTGGTGGTGTCGGAGCCGGCGACCGGGTCGCGCATGGACCCGGACACGTCGACCAGGGTCAGCACGTTGGCGGTCTTGCGCAGCTGCGACCAGCTCGCGAGCACCGCGTCGGTGACCTCGGCCGACGGCGGTTGCAGCTCGTCCTTCGGCTGGGTCGGGAGCACACCCTTCTCGGGGCCGAGTGCGGGGGCGAGTTCACCGCGGACGTTGCGGAAGTGGTTCTCCTGCCAGGTGAGCTGGACCTCGTCGCTGACCAGGTAGCGGTAGAACTCCTCGGCAGCGGCGCGCTTGGCCGGTGTGACCCAGTCGCCGTCGAGGATCGCGTAGGGATGGTCGGCGATGAAGGTCCCTTCCTCGGGGTAGATCGACACGAGCGGCACCCGCGGTTGGGGCAGGTCGCCGGCCTTCGCGGGATCGCCGGTGGGGTTGCCCTCGTTGTAGGAGACCACGAGGTTCTCCTCCGTGACCAGTGCCGAGACGTACTCCATGGCCCGGCCCTCGGCGTCTGCGCGTTGCCAGTCGGCCGCGAAGGACAGCGTGGTGTCGCCGTATCGCTGGATGGTCTGCTCGACCCC
>JBOFLR010000150.1:0-1992 GCA_051657965.1 Dermatophilaceae bacterium | reverse complement strand
TAGCCGGTACACCATGGCGACCCGGCGGCCGTGCCGCTCGAGCCCCATGCGCCGCTCGATGTCACGCATCGGCTGCATCCACGCCGGCGACGGATCGAGCTCGACATACCCGCGCCGGGCGTAGAACGGGCCGTTCCACCGAACGTCGGCGTAGGTCATCAGCGTGACCTCGCGGCCGCCACCGCGCGCCACCTCGGCGAGCACGGCGTCGAGCAGTGCGCCCCCGACCCCCCGACGCTGGCATGCCGGTGACACGGCCAGCTGCTCGAGGTGCCAGTGTCCGTCCAGGCGGAACACGTGCGCGAACCCGGTCACCGGCCGGTCGGCGACCAGGATGACGCCGGGCCGGGCGGCACGCTCGGTGCCCGGGGTCGGCGGCGGCCAGTCGACACCGCCGAACAGCTCCGCGAACATCGCGTCGCCGGCCTCCTCGATCGCGGTGAGGTGCGGCAGGTCCTCGGCGGTGGCGAGCCGGATGACGGTCACGTCGCCAGTCTGGACAGCATCGCGGTGACCAGGCCACGGGGTTTCGCGGCCGGCCGTCGACGCCCGCTCGAGGCGGCGGGAGAGCCGGTCGGCGTCATCCGGCTGGACGTCATCCGGCCTCGTCGCCCTGGGGCTACGCGAGGGTGGGCTTGACCTCGGCGAGCCGACCGAGCAGCCCGCCGACGAAGCGCGGGCTGTCGTCGGTGGACAGCTCGCCGGCGAGCGCGACCCATTCGCTGATCGCGACGGTCTCGGGCACGTCGGGCGAGTGCAGCACCTCCCACGCGCCGAGGCGGAGGATGGCGCGATCGACCGCCGGCATCCTGGCCAGCGTCCAGCCTTGCGCGTAGGTGGTGAGCAGCTCGTCGATCTGGTCGCGGCGCTCGAGCACACCGCTCACCAGGTCGGCGGTGAGCTCGGCCAGCGGAGCCTGCGTCACCGGCACCGCGAGACGCTCGCGCAGCAGCTCGCCCGCATCGACCCCGCGCTGCTCGGCCTCGTACAGGAGGTCGAGCGCGCGCTTGCGGGCCTTGGTGCGAGCGGCCACGGGTCAGCTGACCCGGCCGAGGTAGGAGCCGTCGCGGGTGTCGACCTTGACCTTGGTGCCGGTCTCGAGGAACAGCGGCACCGCGATCTCGGCGCCGGTCTCCAACGTGGCCGGCTTGGTGCCACCCGTGGAACGGTCGCCCTGCAGGCCCGGCTCGGTGTAGGTGATCTCGAGCACGACCGAGGCCGGCAGCTCGACGTAGAGCACCGCGCCGTCGTGCCGCGCGACGATGGCGTCCTGGTTCTCGAGCAGGTACTTCGCGGCGTCGCCGACGACCTCGGGGCTGACCGGGAGCTGGTCGTAGGTGTCGGCGTCCATGAACACGAAGTCGGTGCCGTCGTTGTACAGGTACTGCATCGTGCGCTTGTCGACGTTCGCGGTCTCGACCTTGACGCCGGCGTTGAACGTTTTGTCGACGACCTTGCCGGACAGCACGTTCTTCAGCTTGGTGCGCACGAACGCCGGGCCCTTGCCGGGCTTGACGTGCTGGAACTCCACCACGGACCACAGCTGGCCCTCGAGGTTGAGCACCAGGCCGTTCTTGAGGTCGTTGGTCGATGCCACGGGCGGTGTCGCTTTCTCATCGGTCGGATGCCGCGCCGCCGCGTCGTGCGGGCACGCGTCACCCCCGCGAAGGGGGTGGGGATCGGCAGCGAGTCTAGCGCGGCGCTCAGGAGGGTCGGCTCTCGGCGGTCGGCCCCTCTGGTCGCCCCGACGAACGGGTCGCTTCGCCCACCCCGAGTCCAATGACCGCGCGTCACCCCGAATCGAGCCACCCCGAATCGAGCCACCCTCCGCGAGTCGGGTCGGCCCGCCCCAGTCGGGTTCGGATGCTCCGGTGGCGGTGATCTGGCGCCGCCACCGGAGCAGAACGCCGCCACTCCGGCATCCGAACCCGACCCGGGAGCGGCTGTCGCCTGCTGGACGACCGTCGCGTCACGCGGGCCGCGCGCCGAGGT
>JBOFLR010000149.1:0-5473 GCA_051657965.1 Dermatophilaceae bacterium | reverse complement strand
GGCGAGGCGCTCGCGCACGACGTCGCGGTGGCGGCGGAGGATCTCGAGCCGCTCGGCCTCGTTGCCCTCCCCCTCGCGAACCAGCTCGGCGTAGCGGCGCACGTCGCGGATCGGCATCCCGGTCGTGCGCAGCCGGGTGATCAGCATGATCCACTCGAGGTCACCCTCGCGGTAGGCCCGGCGCCCGCCCGACGTGCGCGGCACGCCGAGCATCAACCCGTCGCGCTCGTAGTAGCGCAGTGTGTGCGCGGTCAGCCCGGTCCGCTCGGCGGTCTCGGCGATGGTGAGCTCCATGACGCCACCATGCCTCTTCGAGTGCGCTCGAAGTCAAACTTCGTAGGGCCGAACAGCTGTCGTTGCTCCGCGACGGCAGGGCATCTTCCTCCTCCTATGGTGGATCCGTGGCGCTGAACATCAAGGACACGGAGACAGATCGTCTTGCTCGCGAACTGGCCCGCGAGACCGGTGAGACGATCACCGTCGCCGTGCGACGAGCGATCGAGGAGCGGCTGGCACGGGTACGTGCGAGGCACAGCTCACGGCGCTCCGAGAGCGACCTCTACGACATCATCAAGCGCGGGCGGCAGCGAGTGGTCCTCGATGCCCGTTCCGCCGAGGAGATCGTCGGGTACGACGAGCGCGGCCTGCCCTCGTGACCATCGTCGTCGACACGAGTGCCGTCGTCGCCGTGGTCGTCGGTCGGGTCCCCGCTTACGGGGCGGACGACGCAGGAGGTCTGCCGGCTGCGATGCTTCGCGAAGCAAGGGGTGCGCGAACGCGCACCACGGCCCCGCCCTGCCGGCGCGAGCCGCCAGCCGACCCGGATCGACGAGGTCCTGGGGTCGCGGCGTCCCGACTTCAGGCAGATCCGTCGTCGACGCGGGTCAGTTCGTACTCGTGAGCGAGAGCGACGAGCCGGGCCCGGGTAGGCGCTCCGAGGCGCACGGCCAGGCGGGACACGTAGGTCTTGACCGTCGCTGGGCTGAGCATCAGCGCCCGCGCGATCTCCGCGTTGGTCGCTCCGGTTGAGACGTGTCGGAGGAGGGCGGACTCCTGAGTCGACAGCGACGGCATGGCGGAGGAGCGCCCGACCCGCGGCAAGGCACGCTCGACCACCCGCCGGGTGATCGAGGGAGCGAGGAAGTTGTGACCAGCCGCCACAGCCCGAATCCCCTGAAGCAGCTGTTCAGGCCCACAGTCCTTGATGACGAACCCGGATGCCCCGGCCGCCAAGCCTCGCCACAGGTAGTCGTCGGTGTCGTACGTGGTGAGCAGCAAGACTCTCGCGTGACCGGCGCCGACGACCCGTCGAGTCGCCTCGATGCCGTCGAGTGCGGGCAACCGGACATCCATGAGCACGACGTCGGGTCGCTCCCGCCGAGCGAGCGCTACCACGGCCTCGCCGTCCTCCGCCTCGCCGACCACCTCCATGTCCGACTCGCCACCGATCAGGACTCGATAGGCGAGCCGCGCCATCGGGTGATCGTCACACACGGCGACGCGGATCGTCATCGGTGCCGCTCGACCGGGAGGACCGCCTCGACCAGGAAGCGTCCCGCCGACTCGGTGCCAGCGGTCAGCGTCCCACCGACTCCTTCGGCACGCCGGCGCATGTTGTGGACTCCGCGCCCGCTCGTTCTCGAGACCGCACGGCCCTGGCGGCTCGGCGCCTCGTTGAGCACCCTGGCCCGCACCTCGTCGGCCGCCCAGACGACGGCGAGCTGAGTGTCAACCGTCCCGGCGTGTTTGAGCACGTTGGTCAGTGCTTCCTGGACGATCAGCGCCGCCGCGGCGGTCACCTCGACGGCGAGACGTTGCGGGGTCCCCCGCACGGTGAGAGTGACGGGCAGACCCACGCCGGAGAGTCGATCGACCAGGTCACCCAGCTCCACCATCAAGGTTCGGGGCCAGGCAGGGCGGTCTTCCTCTGACTCGGCGAGCATCCCGAGCGCCCGACGGAGGTCAAGCATGGCGAGGTGGCTGGTGGTCTCCATCGCCAGCAGCAGGTGGTCGGCCTCGGGTGTGCCGGCGGGCACAGCGCGCCTGGCGATGCGAGCCTGCATCGCCAGCACGCTCACGTGGTGCGCGACGGTGTCGTGCAGGTCCCGCGCCACCCTCGCCCGCTCGTCGAGAACCGCCTGCAGGGTGGTCGTCGGGACACCAGGAGCCGGACCGACACCAGCTGTCCGGGTCGCAAGAGCCCGGCCGTGCCACCATACGGCGACGGCGAGCAAGACCCACGGTGCGCGCAACAGGCCGAACCAGGCAAGCAGCAGGATGACGCAGGCGATCGCGAACCGTCGCCACCACCGGCTGTGCAGGACTCGGCCGACGAGGCTGCCGGGCTCGGGCGTCGTCCGGGCCGCCACGTGGAGGGCGACATACGGGCCCAGCGCCGCGATTCCCGGCACGTAGTCGAACGAAGCGGCGACGAGCAGTGCCGATCCGGAGACTGCAGCGGCGGCGTACGGGTGACGACGACGGGCCAGGAGAGGCAGGACCTGCAGGGCGAGGATGACGAACAGGACCCAGGGAGCAGCCGCACCCATCCACGCGCTGGGCGCGGTCTCGGCGCGATCTTCGGACACCCAGGTCGCGTCGAGCCCAGCCCAAAGAAGGCCGAGGCCAACCAGGAGAACGACGAGCCGGGCCTCGACGTCGCGCCCTGGCCAACGCATCTGCGCACTCTAGCGTCCCCTCGGTGATGGGCCGGGTCGGCTCAGTTCCTGGCGACCAGCTGACCGGCCGCGTTCATCGTCTGTTGAGGTGCGCCGGTCGTCGCGGGCGCCGAGAACGGCTCGGGCTGCTCGCTGCGGCAGACGGTCCCAGTCGCGGGCAGGACGCCGTCGAGCAGATAGCGGTTCACGGCGTCGGCAGCACACCGGCTCGGAGCGGTGCCGCCGTTGGTGCTGAGGTGCCCGACCGCGTCCACGCGCAGCAGGACGCTGCCGTGCAGAAGGTCGTTGACCGCCTCGGCGTTCTCGACCGGCGTTGCGCCGTCCAAGGTGTTGTTCAGTAGTAGCACCGGCGTCGCGGTCGTGGTGCGCCAGGGCCCGGTATAGCGGTCCTTGTCGCGCACGGCCCAGGAGGCGCACGCCTGGTTGTTCACGAAGTAGGCCGTTCGAGTTCCCGCGTACGGTGCCTCGGCCGACGCTCGACGGGCGACACCGGGCCACTGCCGCGGATCGCGCCCGTGGTCATTGTCGACACAGGTGATCGCCACCTGCGCGTCGTCGAGAGACGGGGGCTGCAGCCGGATGACTTGGTCCTCCGGGCGCTGGGGCGCGTCCGGGTTGCTCTCGACCTGGCGGACGAACGCGTCGAGGAACTTGCCGGCCACCTGCCAGTTGGCGGTGGTGCTCGTTGCGAGACCGACGAGGAACTCCAGCGCCTGGTCGTAGCGGAGAACGCCACGCTCGCCTTCGAGTTCGATGACGACCGGCCCGTCCGTGAGCCGGTCGAGCAGCGTCGTCATCCGCTCCTCGGCAGGGGCGGTCGTGCTGGTCAGTGGGCAGCGCTGGGGGCCCGCGGTGTCGCACGCCTCGAAGAAGGCCTCGACGACCGCTTCGGAGCCGGTGTGCGTTTCGTTGCGGAGCCAGGGCACGCCGCGGCCGTTGACCCACGGCCCCGGCTCGACGTTGCCGTCCAGCACGAAGGCGCCGACGCGGTCCGGGAACAGGGCCGCGTAGGTCTGGCCGAGGAAGGTGCCGTAGGACCACCCGTAGAAGCTGAGCTTGTCGTCACCGGTGGCCCGGCGCAGCAGCTCGAAGTCACGGGCCACGTTGGCCGTGGACAGGTGTGGCAGCAGCCGTGGGTCCGCCGATCGGCAGCGCTGTGCCAGCTCCCTGGAGCGGGCAGCAGCCTGCCGCTCCTCTGCACGCCCGAGCGGGAACGCGACGCTGCCGGAGAGGAACGCCTCCCGAGCCTTGGTGTCGCCGGCGAAGCAGTCGATGGCCCCCGAGCCGCCGACACCGCGCGGGTCCACACCGACGATGTCGAACCGTTCGCGCACCTCGGCGCTGAGGTCCTTGCCGAAGCCTGCGCGCACGCTCTCGACGGGCGAACCGCCGGGGCCTCCGCTGTTGTGGAACAGCGATCGCACGCCCTCCCGCGGGCCGGTCGCCGGAAGCCGGATCAACGCCAGCTCGGTGGTCTCACCCTGTGGCTCGTCGTAGTCCAACGGGACCGCTGCCGTGGCACATTCGAACTCGGACTCGGCCTCGCACGCTCGCCAGGCCAGCGTCGGAACCGGAGCCCGGTCGAGCTTGCGGCTCTCCCTGACCTGATCGGCAGGACGCGTCACGGCCAACGTCTCGGCAACGGCAGGTGTGACGGGAGCGGCGAGAGCCGCCGCCATGGCAACGGCGCAGACGACCCGCAAACGATGTCGCGATTCAACGAAGTGCACGATGTTCCTTTCGATGGTGGTGACACTGACCGGCCCGGCCGACCGGGATGCTCGCACCTGAAGAGACCCCACTCAGACGACTGGACCTGGCCTGGCCTGACGAGGCGGTCGCTTAAGCGGTTCGCGTGCGTTCGACGGCGCCTCCGGGCCGGGCCGTCGGCCCGACGATCACGTAGACGAGCAAGGCGATGCTGCTGAAGAGCAGAAGCAGGACGAACCATCCCCAGCGGTCCAGCTGTGCCGTGCGAACCAGAGCTCCGACGAGTGCGGCAAAGGTCATGGCAATCGAGAGTCCGGCGAGGGCGACGCCGATCAGTCCCAGCGGGTAATTGGTGTCAGGCGCCGCGTCACCGGTGACGATCGACCGCCAGTCGGCCACCGGGTCCTCGACCCCGGGCTGGGCGAGCACCAGGAGGCCCACGCCGACGAAGGCAACGAGCAGCGCTCCGACATACAGCCAACGGGTCGTACTCCTGGACATTAAAACTCCTCGGTTGGGGTGCTGCCCGGCGCAGCATTCGATGTCGCTCCTCGGCGACCCGTTCGAACGTACGACAGTGACCGAAGACGAACCATCTCCCGATGTCGACCGCTACGTCTCCGTTGGGCGACACCGCCGGGCCCCGCGGCCTCGACTCCACCGGCCCGTGCTGGCGCCGTGCGACGTTGTGGCTCAGGCGCGGTGGAGGACAGTGCCGGCGCGGACCGTCATCCGGCAGGTCGGGGATGACGCACCGTCACCGAGCGCCGGAAGGCCGCCGTCGTCGAGATCGTCGACGTCCCACACGGTGAAAGTCGCGGGTCGTCCGACGGCGAGCACTCCCCCGGCGTCGTCGCCGGCCGCGGCCCAGCCGCCGCGGGTGTGCGCCTCGAACGCTGCTGTCGCGTCGACGCGCTGCGCCTCGTCGTGGTGCGCCGTCGCCGCTCGGACCGCGGCCCACGGGTCGAACGGCGTCACCGGCGAGTCCGACCCGAACGCCAGCGACACGCCCGCCGAGACCATCGCGGCGAACGGGTTCGAGCCGGCCACCCGCTCCGGCCCGAGCCGGGCCTCGTACATCCCTC
>JBOFLR010000148.1:0-2928 GCA_051657965.1 Dermatophilaceae bacterium | reverse complement strand
TGGGCCTCCCGGCGGAACCGGCTGATGAAGGTCTGGTCGCGCGCGAGGTCGGTGCGCAGCATCTTGATGGCCACCTGACGACCGAGGCGGCTGTCGAAGCCGAGGTGCACTTCGGCCATTCCGCCGCGACCCAAGAGGTCGCCGACCTCGTACCGGCCCCCCAGCAGCTCTGGGACGTCAGGCATCTCGGGCGCTCCTCATCGGGTCAACCTGGCTTCCATCATCTGGCGGGCGATCGGCGCGGCCACCGCCCCTCCTTCGGCCTCGTCGTCGGCGTCACCGCCGTTCTCGACGATCACCGCGACGGCGATCTGCGGGTCGTCGGCCGGGGCGAACGAGATGAACCAGGCGTGAGCCCGGCCCTCGTTGCCGGTCTCCGCGGTACCGGTCTTGCCGGCCACCCGCACGCCGTCGATCTGGGCCCGCCGGCCGCTGCCGTCATCCACGACGGCCTCCATCATCCGGGTGAGCTGGCCGGCGACCTCGCCGTCGACCGCACGCGACAGCTCACGCGGCTCGGTGGACTCGACCACCGAGAGGTCCGAGCCGACGACCGACTCGACGAGGTACGGCTGCATCACGACCCCACCGTTCGCCACCCCGGCCGCCACCATCGCCATCTGGGTCGGCGTCACCCGCACGTCGTACTGCCCGATCGCGGACTGCGCCAGCTGCGGGGTGTCGAGCTCGGCCGGCACCCGGCTCGGCGTCACCGGCATCGGCACCGACACCGAGTCGCCGAACCCGAACTTCGCCGCCTGCTCGCGCAGCGCGTCGGCGCCGATGTCCATCCCCACCGTGGCCAGTGCGGTGTTGCACGAGATGGCCATGGCCCGCGTGAAGTCGACCCGGTCACCGGGGCCGCACGACCCGTCGAAGGCGTTCGGGAGGTCGACCGAGGTCTGCGGCACGTCGAGCTCGGCCGGGCCGTCCAGCTCCGAGTCCTCGGTGTACTCGCCGCTCGAGAGCGCAGCCGCAGCGGTGACCACCTTGAAGACCGAGCCCGGCGGGTACAGGTCGCCGCCGGTGGCCCGGTTGACCAGCGGCCGCGCCGGGCTGCCGTTGAGCCGGGTGTAGTTCTGCTCCAGCGCGCCGATGTCGTGCGTGGCGAGCTGTCCAGGGTCGTACGTGGGGCGGCTCACCATCGCGAGGATCGCGCCGGTCCGTGGGTCGAGCGCGACCGCCGCGCCCCGCTGCTCTCCGAGCGCCTCGGCCGCGGCTCGCTGCACCGCGGGGTCGACGGTGGTCTGGAGCGTGGCCCCCTGCGGCCGGCGGCCGGTGAACAGGTCGGACACCCGCCGGTAGAACAGCCGGTCGCTCGACCCGGAGAGGAACGGGTTCTCGGCCTGCTCGAGGCCACCGTTCGCGCCGAAGAACGAGTAGTACCCGGTGATATGGGCGTACAGCCCGGGTTCGTCGTAGACGCGCTGGAACTTGTACTCGTCGTCGGACGGCACCGAGCGGGCGATCGGCTCCTGGCCGACGAGGATGTCGCCGCGCTCGCGGGCGAAGGTGGACAACAGGGTGCGCCGGTTGTCGGGTCGGGCGTTGAGGTCGGCGGCGAAGACGTACTGGATGAGGGTGGTCGAGACCAGCAGCGAGGCGAACAGGGCGGCCACCACGAGGGACAACCGGCGGACGGGAGCGTTCACGGCATCCGCACCACCTCGGTGCGGGCCTCCGCCACCGGGTTCACCGCCCCGGTCTCGGGCGGTGGGCGGCGGGCATGGTCGGAGATGCGCAGGAGCAGCGCCACCAGCGCCCAGTTGGCGAGCAGCGAGGAGCCACCGGCCGACATGAACGGCAGGGTCAGGCCGGTGAGCGGGATGACGCGCGTGACCCCACCGACCACGACGAACAGTTGCAGCGCCATCGAGAACGCCAGCCCGGCGGCGAGCAGCTTGCCGAACCCGTCACGGGTGCCGAGTGAGGTACGGAGCCCACGCTGCACGAGCAACGCGTACAGCAGCAGGATGGCGAACAGGCCGATCAGTCCGAGCTCCTCGCCGAAGCTGGCGAAGACGAAGTCGGACTCGGCCAGGTAGGTGAGGTCGGGCCGGCCCCGGCCGAGCCCGGTGCCGAACATCCCCCCCGAGGCCATCCCCATGAGGCCGCGGGCGAGCTGGTCGGATGCTGCGAGCGCCTCGGGGCTGAAGGTGTCGAGCCAGAGCAGCACGCGACGCTGGACGTGGTCGAAGATGAGGTAGGCGGTGTACGCGCCACCCGCGAAGAGGCCGAGGCCGATCGCGATCCACGACACCCGTTCGGTGGCCACGTACAGCATCGCGACGAACAGGCCGAAGAAGAGCAGTGAGGAGCCGAGGTCGCGTTCGAAGACGAGCACCCCGAGGCTGGCGGCCCAGGCCACCAGGATCGGCCCGAGGTCGCGAGCCCGCGGCAGGGTGACCCCGAGGATCGTGCGACCGGCCACCGAGAGAGCGTCGCGGGTCTGCACCAGATAGCCGGCGAAGAAGACGGCGAGCAGCAGCTTGGACACCTCACCCGGCTGGAACGACAGCGGCCCCAGCTCGATCCAGATGCGCGAGCCGAACCGGTTGCTCCCGATACCCGGCATGAGCGGCAGCAGGAGCAGCAGGAAGCCGGTGACTCCCGAGAGCCAGGTGTAGCGGCGCAGCAGCCGGTGGTCGTGGACGACCACGAGGACTGCCGTGGCGATGCCCACCGCGAGGGCGCTCCACATCAGTTGGCGCAGCGCCACCCCCTCGCCGATCGACCGACCTTCGGCGATGTCGATGCGGTGGATCATCACCAGCCCGAGCCCGTTGAGGAGCGCGATGATCGGCAGCATCAGCGGGTCGGCATAGGACGCACGCCAGCGCAGCACGACGTGGAGGGTGAGCGCCACGCCGAGGTAGCCGATGCCGAGTGCGGCCAGCCCGGGCGGCACGGTGCCGGTGGTGGCCAGGC
>JBOFLR010000147.1:0-1613 GCA_051657965.1 Dermatophilaceae bacterium | reverse complement strand
CAGCCCTGGACCATGCGCCGCGCGAGGGCGTGCGCACGTTCACCCCACGGTGGCGCAACAGCCCACTCACCGACGAGCGGATGACGACCCTCCTTCCGGCGCGGGCGCTGCCCGACGGGCCGGTCGTCCCGTCGGTGGTGTTCGGGAGGGCCGGTCACGTGGTGCTGGAGATCGGGTCGGGCCACGGCGCCGCGGCCATCGCCTACGCGGCAGCCCACCCTGCGTCCGACGTGATCGCGGTCGACGTGCACGTTCCCGGGGTGGCCCGGATGCTGGCAGCGGCGGAGCGCGAGCAGGTGCCCAACCTGTGGGTGCACTGTGGTGATGCCCTGCCGCTGGTGAAAGAGCGGCTCGCTGCGCATTCGCTCGACGCGGTGCACCTGTTCTTTCCCGACCCGTGGCCGAAGCGGCGGCACACCAAGCGACGGTTCGTGCAACACCACACCCTGGACCTGCTGGCCTCGCGGCTCCGGCCTGGCGGGCACCTGCTCGTCGCCACCGACCACGCCGGGCACGCCGAGCACGTGCGCGGGCAGCTCGCACGTCACGGAGGGTGGGACGTCGTCGAAGGCGAACGGCCGAGCTGGCGTCCGGATGACGGCTTCGAGACCAAAGGTCGGCGTGCCGGCCGCGCCGTCGCCGAGTTCCGGTGCACGGTGCACTGACCCGAGTCCTGCTCGAGAGCGAGCCACCCGAGCGCGTAGCGTGACCGGGTGCCCGAGGCGCTGCTCATCGTCCGCAACCCGGACACCGGGTCGAGCCTGCCGTACCTCGTGCGCATCCCGCTCGGGGAGGGCATCGTCCTGCGGACGCGGGAGACCTGGCCGCGCACGTCCAAGGTGTACTGCCATCGGCACGACGCACCGTGGCCCGAGGATGCCGAGATCGTCGACGAGGTGCCGCTGGTGTCGGTGTCCCGGCGAGGAGCGGCGATCGACGTCGTCGCGGCCCGCGCCCGTGAGTCCCGCAGCCAGTTCGTCATCACGCGAGCCCGCGGGAGGGAGATGATCTTCTGGCAGGGCCCGCGGGTCACGAGATCGGCCCGTCCGAACGTCGCGCTGCCCACGGCGCGAGCCGGTGGCCTGGAAAGTCTCGAGATCGTCGTCGACACCCGCGAGCGCTACCCGTGGAAGTTCACCCACCAACAGGCCACGACCACCCGGCGGTCTCTTCCCGTCGGCGACTACGCGGCGTTCGTCGACGACGAGGTGGTCGCCGTCGTCGAGCGCAAGACGTTGGCCGACCTGGCCGGGTCCCTCACCAGTGGCCGGATGGCGTATCGGCTCGGGGCGCTGGCCGAAGCGCCCCGCGCTGCTGTGGTCGTCGAGGACCGGTACGCGGCCGTCTTCAAGCTCGAGCACGTCCGCCCGGCTCTGGTAGCCGATCTGCTCGGCGGGTGTCAGGTGCGCTGGCCGTCGGTCCCGGTGATCTTCGCCGAGACCCGCCCGCTGGCACAGGAGTGGGCCTATCGCTTCCTCGCCGCCGCCGTGCAGGAGCGGCTCCTCGGCGACCAGGCCCACCGCATCCTTTCCGAGGACGCCGACCACGACCTCGGATGACGGGCACACCGCTCACGCATCGGATGACGCCGCTCGAGGCCACCGCGCTGTGCG
>JBOFLR010000146.1:0-2129 GCA_051657965.1 Dermatophilaceae bacterium | reverse complement strand
CGTTCCTCGCTGTACCTCGCTCGGCCTCTCAAGGGGCGGGCGGGACGTCGCCGAGCTCGACGACGATGTCGAGGTGGCCGAGGTGACGGGTGTACTCGGCGAGCACGTGGAAGCAGATCCACTCCAGGGTCGGCGGGTCCGCGGCGAATCGACCTCCGCTGGTGGCGGTCTCGTCGAGCGGATGACGCGCCAGTACCTCCCGCGTGCGCGCCCCCACCCGGTCGAGGCGGTCGCCGAGCTGCTCGGCCGTGACGCCGTCGGCGACGGCCCATCGAGCGCTCGGCCGTTCGGCATCGGAGTCGTCGGACACCCACGGCTCGGGGACGTTCCAGTCTCCCCACGGCGCGTCGACCGGTTCACCGAGGAAGCCCCAGACGAACCACCGCTGCTCCATGTGCAGGCAGTGCGACAGCAGCTCGAGCGGTGTCCAGCTGCTCGGCACGAGCGTGGTGCGCTGCCGGTCGACGGGCAGGGCGAGCACCGTACGGGCCAGGTCGGTGCGCGCCCAGTCGAGGTACTGCGACCACCGGGCCGCACCGGGCGGACCGGACTTCGCCGGTTCGGCCGGATGGCGCGCCACCCGCCGGTCCTCGGACGGGGTCGGTGCCGGTGCCTCGCTCATCCGCGCTCGAAGACCGCCTTGACGTGGCGCTGCACGGCCGCGCAGGTGTGCGGGTCGACGGCCACCACGAGCCCGGGGCGGGTCGAGTGCGCGGCGTACACGGTGCCGTCGGGGTGCAGCGCGGCGCCCCCGGCCTCGGTCGCGAGCAACGTGCCCGGGGCGTGGTCCCAGGGGTTGGAGCGGGAGTAGACGATGTAGTCGGCGGCGCCCTCGATCACGCGCGGGTAGTCGATGCCGCAACACACCCACGACGGGCGGAGCGGCGGCATCCCGGCGAACGACTCGCCGCGCAGTGCCCACAGCGAGGTGACCCCGCGGGGGTCGGCGTCAGGTGCCACGGGAGTCGTCGTCATCCGCTCTCCGTCACGCCACGTGCCCGAACCGCGCTCGGCGACCCACGACACCCCGTGCGCCGGCTGGTGCACCCACGCCCGGGTGGTCTCGCCGCCACGCACCTCGGCCACCATCACCGCGTGGTCGGGCGAGCCGGCGACGAAGTTCTTCGTCCCGTCGACCGGGTCGACGGTGAACGCGTGCTCGGCGGCAAGGTACCGGTCCATCAGGACGCGATCAGCGGAGTGCGCCTCCTCGCCCAGTACGACGGCGTCGGGATACGCGTCGAGCAGTCTGGTGGTGAGCAGTTGCTCGGCCTCCCGGTCGGCCACGGTGACGAGGTCACCAGGGTTCTTCTCGGCGATCTCACTCTCGGCGAGACGCCGGAACCGGGGCGAGACGGCAGTGGCGGCGACCTCGGTGAGGAGGTCGAGGACGGCGTCGGTCGACAGGCCGGGCACGAGCGACACCCTTCCATACCCCGCGCCGGCGCCGGACGCGGCCCCGGTGCCGGCACCCCGAGCCGCTACCCGGCGTCGGCTCGTGCCGTTGCCTCATGCCTTGGCCTCGTGCCGTTGCCTCGTGCCTCGGCCCCGTGCGTTGCCTCGGCCTTGGCCCCGTGCCCTTGCCTTGGCTCCGGGCCGCCGCTCCGGACCCGGCCGGGCGCGCTCCCCGCCGCTCAGCCGAGCCAGCCGTACGCGGAGGTGACGGTGAGGGTGAGCAGGCAGCGCCGCTCGGCCACCATCGCGGCCCGGTACTCGCCCCAGTCGTCGTGCTCCCCGGCGAGCTGGCGGTAATACGCCACGAGCGCGTCGGCGACCTCGTCGCCGGGGTCGACCGTCGGCGGGGTCAGCGCCGCGGTGCCGTCGAGCACCACGTAGTGCGCGAACGAGCCGTCGGTCACGTGCAGAGCGCAGCGTGCGTCGCGCCGCACGTTGCGGGTCTTGGCCCGGTCCTCGGTGACGCTCACGAGCGGCGAGCCGCCGGGCCCGGCCGCGAACCCGACGTTCGACAGCTGGGCTCGCCCGTCCCGCCGCAGCGTGGTCAGCACCCCCTTGCGGATGCCGTGCGCGAACTCCAGGGCGGCGGGGATGTCGGTCACACCGACGACCCTACGGATGCCGTGCCGCGCACCACCAGCCCGCGGTGAGCTGGACTGGCGAGGGAGGCGCCG
>JBOFLR010000145.1:0-6190 GCA_051657965.1 Dermatophilaceae bacterium | reverse complement strand
CGGAGATCGCCGACCACGACGCGCCCGCTCGGGCTGCCGATCTCCTGGAGGAGCTGGTGAAGACGAGGCAGCCGGTCCTGAGCGCCCGTACCGACGGTCTCGCTCGGTAGGTCGCGACGGGCGAACGGCCCACCGGCGTCGAGAACCGCCGCCCTGTAGGTCCCGCGCTCACACCCGGGCACGGTCGGCACCGCGACGGTGCCGAGCAGGCGGGGTGGTCTCACTTCGGTAACCACTCGCCCCCGGCTCTTGCCTGCGCCGGTATCGGCGCTAGTTTGCTTGCGCAACGGTGGACGTCGGCAGCGACCCGCGCCGTCCGCCTCACTCGGTTCTCCAACCCCGGATGCCGAGGTTCGCACCACCAAGCGAGGTTCATCCGATGAGAGTGAAACGGAAGGTACCCGTCGTGCTGATGGCGGCAGCCCTCAGCCTGACCGCGTGCGCGCAGTCCGAGCGGGACTCCGGCTCCGGTGACGATGCCGCCGGCGAGGTGAAGGACACCTTCACCTTCGGTGCCGCCGGCGCCCCTGAGCTCTTCGACCCGCTCTACGCCACCGATGGCGAGACCTTCCGGGTCACCCGTCAGATGCACGAGGGCCTGCTCGGCGTCAAGGACGGCAGCGCGGATGTCGAGCCGGAGCTGGCCGAGTCGTGGGAGTCCAGCCCAGATGGGCTGACCTGGACGTTCAAGCTGCGCCAAAACGTCAAGTTCACCGACGGGGAGACCTTCGACGCCGCGGCGGTCTGCTACAACATGCAGCGCATGTTCGACCAGAAGGGCGCCGGCCAGACCGCCGCCCAGTACTGGAGCGACACCATGGGCGGCTTCAGCGACAAGCCCGCAGAGTCGTTGTACAAGGGCTGCTCGGCGACCGACGCCTCGACCGCCGTCATCACCATCACCCGGCCGAGCTCGAGCTTCCCGACGATCCTCTCGCTGGAATCCTTCTCGATGCAGTCGCCGAAGGCGCTCGAGGCCGGGAACGCCAACAACGTCGTCGCCCAGGGCGAGGGCTTCACCTACCCCGACTATGCCCGCAACCCCGTGGGTGTCGGCCCGTACAAGCTGGAGAAGTACGACGAGGCCAACAAGACCGTCACCCTGGTGGCCAACGACACCTATTACGGCGAGCAGCCCAAGACCAAGGAGCTCGTGTTCAAGATCATCCCCGACGAGAGCACCCGCCGACAGGAGCTCGAGGCCGGCTCGATCGACGGCTACGACCTGCCCAACCCGGTCGACTGGAAGGGCCTGGAGGACGCCGGCAACAAGGTCGAGGTGCGACCCGCGTTCAACATCCTCTACCTGGGCCTGAACCCCGGCAAGAACGCCAAGCTCAAGGACGTCCGGGTCCGCCAGGCGCTCTACCACGCGCTCAACCGCGACCAGCTGGTCAAGACCCAACTGCCCGAGGGTGCCGAGGTGGCGACGCAGTTCTTCCCCAAGACCGTCGCGGGCTACAACGAGGACCTCGAGCCCACCGCCTACGACGTCGAGAAGGCCAAGACCCTGCTCAAGGAGGCCGGTGCCGAGGGGATGACGCTGCAGTTCGCCTACCCGAGCGAGGTCACCCGTCCCTACATGCCGGACCCGCAGAAGATCTACGACGCGATGAAGACGGACCTCGAGGCGGTCGGCGTCAAGGTCCAGACCGTCACCAAGCCGTGGAACGGCGGCTACCTCGACGGCATCGACAACAAGCAGTTCGACGCCTGGATCATCGGCTGGACCGGTGACTTCAACGCGGCCGACAACTTCATCGGCACTTTCTTCGGCAACCTCGAGGGCAACGACTTCGCCACCAACGTCCAGCCGTGGGGCAAGCAGCTGTCCACCGACCTCAAGGCCGCCGACGCCACCGTCGACCCGGCCGAGCGTGAGGCGAAGTACAAGACGCTGAACCAGCAGATCATGGAGGAGTACCTCCCGGCGCTGCCGATCAGCCACTCCCCGCCGGCGCTGGTCACCGGTGGCAAGGTCGAGGGCGTCGTGGCCAGCCCGCTGACCGCCGAGATGTTCGACACCGCCACGGCCGGCCGGTGATCGCCAGCGGTCCCACCGGCTGACGCCATCCACAGCGCGGTGGCCGCCCCGACCACGCGGTCGGGGTGGCCACCGCCGGTCACGAGAAGGGGTCTGCCGTGGCGAGGTTCATCATCCGGCGGCTCGTCCAGCTGGTCGGAGTCGTATTCGTGCTCTCCCTGCTGATCTTCGCCTGGCTGCGCTCCCTGCCCGGCGGCACGGTGTCCGCCATCCTCGGCGAGCGGGCCACCCCGGAGAGCCGCGCGGCCCTCACCGAGGCACTCGGCTTCGACCAGCCACTGCACGTGCAGTACTGGAGCTTCCTGGGCCGGGCCGCACGAGGTGAGTTCGGCGCCTCGACCGGGGTACTCCCGGGACGCGACGCGTTCGACATCTTCCTCGCCCGGCTGCCCGCCACCATCGAGCTGTCGTTCTTCGCGATCGTGATCGCCGTGCTGCTCGCCATCCCGCTCGGCTACCTCGCCGCGCGGCGGCACAACTCCCCGCTCGACACCGGCAGCGTCATCCTCTCGCTGGTGGGCGTCGCGGTGCCGGTGTTCTTCCTCGCCTTCCTGCTCAAGTACCAGTTCGCCGTCGAGTGGAACCTGCTGCCGGTCTCCGGCCGGCAGGACTCCGCCCTGAACTGCACCCGCGTGACCGGGTTCTTCGTGCTCGACGGCCTGCTCACCCGCGAGCTCGACTGCTCCGCGAACGCGCTGGAGCACCTCCTGCTGCCCTCGATCGCGCTCGCCACCATCCCGTTCGCGGTGATCTTCCGCATCACTCGGGCCTCGGTGCTCGAGGTGCTCGGCGAGGACTACGTGCGCACCGCCGAGTCCAAGGGCCTGACCGCACGCGTCATCCGCGGCCGGCACGTGCTGCGCAACGCGCTGCTCCCCGTCGTCACGACGATCGGCCTGCAGGTCGGCGGGCTGCTCGCCGGGGCGGTGCTCACCGAGCGGGTCTTCAACTTCGGCGGTATCGGCGAGGCGCTCTCGCTCGCGTTCGAGCGCCGGGATTACGCGGTCCTCCAGGTGCTCATCCTCGCGGCCGCCACCATCTACGTCGTCGTCAACCTCATCGTCGACATCTCCTACGCGGTCATCGACCCGAGGGTGCGGACCCGATGAGCCCGGGCAGCCCGATGGGTCGCCGCAAGGAGCGCATCGACGCCCTGGCCGCGGGCGGCAGCGCGGGTGGGGTGGCCGTGGCCGACGCCGGCACCGTCGAGGAGAAGCCGGGCGTCTCGCTGCTCGCCAGCGCGTGGCGGCGGCTGCGCCGCAACCCGGTGTTCCTCGTCGGTGCGGTCATCACCCTCGTCTTCGTCGTGCTCGCCGTGATCTCGCCGTGGATCGCGCCGCACGACCCGGCCGCGCGGCTGCTCATCGACGAGGTGCGCCAGCAGACCAACCCCATCCCGCCGGCGCGCGACGGCTTCCCGCTCGGTGCCGACAACGTCGGCCGCGACTTCTTCTCCCGACTGCTCGTCGGCAGCCGCCAGACCCTCGTGGTCGGGGTGTTCGCGACGCTGATCGGGCTGGCCGGCGGGCTGGTGCTCGGCATCCTCGCGGGTGCCCTCGGCGGCTGGGTGGATGCCGTGGTGATGCGGATCGTCGACGTGCTGCTCTCCATCCCCTCGCTGATGCTCGCCATCTCCATCGCCGCGCTGGCGACCACGCCGAGCCAGTGGACGGTGATCATCGCCATCGCGATCGTGCAGATACCGGTGTTCGCACGGCTGCTGCGTGGCTCGATGCTCGCGCAACGGCACAGCGACCACGTGCTCGCAGCTCGGGCCCTCGGCGTGGCCCCCCGGGCGATCGTGTTCCGCCACATGCTGCCCAACTCGCTCGGCCCGGTGATCGTGCAGTCGACGCTGGTCATCGCCACCTCGATCATCGACGCCGCCGCGTTGTCGTTCCTCGGCCTGGGCAACCCCGACGACAGCGCCCCCGAGTGGGGGCAGATGCTCGGTGCGTCGCAGCGCTTCATCTACGACTATCCCTCGCTCGCGGTCTATCCCGCGCTGTGCATCGTCGTCGTGGCGCTCGGCTTCACCCTGATGGGCGAGTCGCTGCGCGAGGCCCTGGACCCGAAGAGCAGGAGGTGAGACGACGGTGACCGCCATCGCCACGAGTCCGGCCGCGCGCGGCCACTCCCCGGAGCCGCTGCTCTCGGTGCGCGACCTGCGGGTCGTCTTCACCCGCCACGGTGAGGAGCCGTTCCCCGCTGTCGACGGCGTGAGCTTCGACGTGCGACCCGGCCAGACCGTCGGCCTGGTCGGCGAGTCCGGCTGCGGGAAGTCGGTGACCTCGCTGGCGATCATGGGCCTGCTCCCGGCACGCGGCAACACCGTCACCGGCGAGGCGCGCTTCGAGGGCACCGACCTGCTCTCGTTGCCCCCGAACCAGCTCCGCGACCGCCGCGGCCGCGACATCGCGATGATCTTCCAGGACCCGCTGTCCTCGCTGAACCCGGTGGTCGCCATCGGCCGGCAGGTCACCGAGGTGCTCGAGCGGCACCGGGGGATGACGCGCAAGGCGGCCATCCCGGTGGCGCGCGACCTGCTCAAGCGGGTCGGCATCCCCGATCCCGACCGCCGCCTGCGGGACTACCCGCACCAGCTGAGCGGCGGCATGCGCCAGCGTGCGCTCATCGCGATGGCGCTCGCCTGCGCCCCACGGCTGCTCATCGCCGACGAGCCGACGACAGCGCTCGACGTGACGATCCAGGCGCAGATCCTCGCCCTCCTCAAGGAGCTCGTCCAGGACACCGGTACTGCACTCGTCATGATCACCCACGACCTCGGCGTCGTCGCCGGCCTCTGCGACGAGGTCAACGTGCTCTACGGCGGGCGGATCGTCGAGCGAGGGGCGCGGCACGAACTCTTCGCCGCGCCGCGTCATCCGTATACCGCAGGGCTGCTCGCCTCCGTCCCGCGCCTCGACGCTCCGCGCGGTGAGCGGCTCACGCCGATCCGCGGGTCGGTGGCCGACAACCTGCCGTGGGAGCACGCGTGCGCGTTCGCGCCGCGCTGCTCGCAGCCCGTCGAGGTGTGCACGAGCGTGACACCGGTGTTCGACGAGACGGGCGGGCGTGCGCTGCGCTGCCACCACCCGGTGGAGGGACCTCGATGACCGACATCACCACCGCACCGACGACCGCGGGCGGCGCCGAGGCCGACGTTCTCGTCGACGTCCGTGGTGTCAAGGTGCACTTCCCCATCACCCGCGGGGTGGTCTTCGACAAGGTCGTCGGCCACGTCTACGCCGTGGACGGCGTCGACCTGCAGATCCGCCGCGGGGAGACGTACGGCCTCGTCGGCGAGTCCGGCTGCGGGAAGTCCACGCTGGGCAAGGCGATCCTGGCGCTGGAGCGCGCCACCGAGGGGTCAGTGGTCATCGACGGCGTCGACATCGCCTCGCTCAAGGGGGCCGAGCTGCGCCGGAAGCGCAAGGACGTCCAGATGGTCTTCCAGGACCCGATGAGCAGCCTCGACCCGCGGCAGTCGGTGGAGTCGCTGCTCGTCGAGGGGATGCGGGCGCACGGCCTCGACACCGACGGCACCTCGACCGCCGCCCGGCTGCGCGAGCTGCTCTCGGCGGTCGGGCTGCCCGCGGCGGCGCTCAAGAAGTACCCGCACGAGTTCTCCGGTGGGCAGCGGCAGCGCATCGGCATCGCCCGGGCGCTGTCGGTCGAGCCCAAGCTCGTCGTCGCCGACGAGCCGGTGAGCGCGCTCGACGTCTCGGTGCAGGCCCAGGTGATCAACCTGCTCGAGGAGCTGCAGGACGAGTTCCACCTCACCTACCTCGTCGTCGCTCACGACCTCGCCGTGGTACGGCACATCAGCGACCGGATCGGCGTCATGTACCTCGGCGGGCTGGTCGAGGAGGCCACCGCCGACGCCCTCTACGCGGCGCCGCTGCATCCGTACACCCGGGCGCTGCTCTCGGCCGTCCCGGTGCCCGACCCCGCCGTCGAGGACACCCGCGAGCAGATCCTGCTCACCGGTGACCTCCCGTCGCCGTCCAACCCGCCGAGCGGATGCCGGTTCCACACCAGGTGCCCGTGGCGGCAGGAGACCCGCTGCGGCGACGAGCGCCCACAGCTGCGCGTCGTCGACGTGCCCGGTGCCACGGCCGGGCACCAGGTCGCGTGTCACTGGGC
>JBOFLR010000144.1:0-11209 GCA_051657965.1 Dermatophilaceae bacterium | reverse complement strand
GGGCAGCTCGACCCGAGTCGCAGGGTCGACCCGAGTTGGGCAGCTCGACCTGAGTCAAGGCCGTGAGTTCCGGGCGGGGCGGCCTGTCGCCAGCACCGCGAGGCGCGTGCCCGACTCAGCGGTGGTGCATGGTCAGGCGGTGCCCGGTGACGGGTCGGTGGGAAGGCGCCTGGCCTCGGTGCGCACGATGAGGGCACCCGGCTCGATCTCCACCGCGATCCGGCGGGCCTCGCCGATGATGTCGCCGTCGACCTGGACCCGATGCCGGTCATCGACCTCGACGGTCGCCGTGCGGCAGCGGTAGCGCGACAGCGTGGCGGTGGTGCGGTCGCTCTTGGTCAGCACCTTCGCCGCGACGCCGGCCCACGCCGTGACGCCCTTCGGGGCGAGCACGACGATGTCGAGGGTGCCGTCGTCGGGCTCGGCCTCGGGCATCAGCTCGATGCCGCCGGTGATCTTCCCGCAGTTGCCGACGAGCACGAGTCTGGCGCGCCGCGAGAACGGCGGGCCGCCGTCGATCGTCATCCGCACCCGGAACCGCTCGGTGAGCATGTTCCGCACACCGCTCGGCACGTAGGCGGTCCACCCGAGCCGCCTCTTCAGGGCCTCCGACGTCGACCCCATGATCGTGGCGTCCAGCCCCAACCCGGCCATGACGAAGAACGCGTGCCGGCGGAAACCTGCGCTCGCGCCCTCCCCGGCATGCGCGTCGAGCGTGGCATCGTCGGGGTCGAGCGTCATCCAGCCGGCGTCGACGTGCCGGTTGCGGCCGGTGAGCGCCACGACGAAGGCGCGCTCCACGTCATCCGTCGGTACGTCGAGGTTGCGGGCGAGGAGGTTGCCCGTGCCGCCGGCCAGCAGCCCGAGCGGCATGCCGGTGCCGACCAGCTCCTGCGCCACCGCGCGCACCGTGCCGTCGCCGCCGAGGACGCAGACCAGGTCGACCCCGTCGGCCACCGCCTGCCGGGCCTGCCCGAAGCCGATGTCGTGCCCGGTCGTGGTGAGCACGACCGGAGGTTCCCAGTCGTGCTCGGCGCACACGGCGGTGAGGCGCCGACCGAGGCCGGCCACGTCATCCACCTTGAGCGGGTTGACCACTACGGTGACCCGCTTGCGCGGTGGGAGCGGCTCCTCGGTGCGGAACGCATCGCGAGCGGGCCGGCGCTTCGCATGCCGGGCCGGCCGGCGAGCCGAGAGGAGGATGGAGGCGCCGACGACCATGGCCGCCACAGCGAGGCCGACGCCGACCCACATCCACCACCGCTCCGTCACGCGAGGACGGTACCTGAGGCCGGCGTCGTCTCTGCGCAGCAGGTTTGGTCGCGGACCGCGAGACGGCGATGTCTCGCGCTGGGACCGACCGCCCGCTGGTGGAGGGCTCGCACGACTGCCTACATGGTGGTCAACCCGCGAGAAGTGCCGTTGCGCTCGCTACTGTCGGTGCACTGACCCGGAAGAACCGCGACGACCGCTCGGATGCAGGGCGGACGCCCACAGGCTGTGGGCGGGAGGTGCGACGTGAGCACTGACGGAGTGCCCGCTGCTCGGCCGGAGCAGCCGGCCCGCCCGAGCAGGAGGCCACGGGTGCGGACCGTCGTGGTCTCCGAAGGTGCCCGGGTGCCGCGACCGACCTCACCCCGGATGATCCTCGCCCGGACGGTCCTCGCGACCGTGCTCGTCTCGGCCCTGGCGGCCGCTGTCGGACTGTGGCTGACTCGGACCGCCGCCGAGACGGAGGCACTGCGCGAGGCGACGATCAGACCGAACCTCATCGCCGACACCGTCGTGACGCAGGCCCTGGAGTCGGGCCTCTACTCGGAGGAGGAGGACCTGACGATCCCCGCAGGCGAGGAGCTGAGGGCGGAGGTCGCGACGGTGCTCGACGGGATCTGGCTCGTCTCGGCGAACCTCTGGACCGAGGACGGTCGCGTGCTGTGGTCAGCCGACCCGGGCTTGGTCGACCGCCGCTTCACCACACCGCCCCGTGGGGACCCGGCTCTCGGCTACCCGCGAAGCGCTGTGCCGGCCACCGACCTCTCCCGGCCCGAGAACGCAGCGCTCCGGAACAAGGGGGAGCTCGTGGAGGTGCACCGCTGGCTCGAGGCCCCCTCCGGCGAACCGGTGCTGCTCCAGGTGTTCGTCAACGAGAACACCGTCGAGGTGCGGACCGACGAGCTGTGGATGCCGCTCTCGGCTCCCCTGCTCGGGGTGATGCTCGCGCTCGCGGCGGTGCTGCTGCCGCTGCTGTGGGTGGTCCTGCGCCGTGGTCATCGTCAGCGAGAGGACCTCCTGCGGCGCAACATCACCGCGTTGCGCGAGGAACGGCACCGCGTCGCCGGCCGGGTCCACGACGGCCCCGTCCAGGACCTGTCCGCGGCGCTGTTGGCGTTGGACGGTCTCGCGGCCCGCGCAAGCGGCGCCGGCGACCCGTCGCTCGGGGACGATCTCCGCACGGTCGCGGAGCAGGTCCGGCGGGCCGGCGAGGACCAGCGGACCCTGCTCGACGACCTGTACCCGCCCGAGTTCACCCGCAGCGCGTTCATGCGCACCATCGACGACGCCGCAGGTCCGGTGCGGGCGGCGGCGATCTCCATCGACGTCAAGGTGTCGGCGAATGCCGTGGCCGCGATCGCGCCCGGCGAACAGGAGCTGATCCGTCGCCTCATCGGCGAGGCACTGCGCAACATCGCGCGGCATTCGAATGCGACCACCGCGCAGGTGCGTCTCGATGTGGAGGGGCCCGACGTGGTGCTCGAGATCACCGATGACGGCACCGGCTTCGACCCTGACCGACTTCAGGAGCCCGAGTCCGGCCACCTCGGCACCCGGGTGCTGCGTGATCTCGCCCGCGAGGCGGGAGCGCAACTGTTGCTGCGCACTGCACCCGGCGCGGGGACGAGCTGGCGACTCACCCTGGCCGCGCGGTTCGACTGAGGCCCGGGCGCCGACGCGCGCGCTGGAAGGGCGGCTCGCGGGTAGAGGGGATCGATGACCGCCGACGTCGTCTACCTCGCCCTGGGTGCCGCACTGCTGCTTGCCGTCGTGTTGCCGCAGGCGCTGCATCGCTGGGCGCTGTCGGCGCCCATCGTCCTGGTCGCGGTCGGGATGGCGCTCGGGCTGCTGCCGGGGGCCGACGCGGTGACTCCCGACCCGGTGCGCGACCGCGCGCTGGTCGAGCACGTCACCGAACTCACGGTGATCGTGGCGCTGATGGGAGTAGGGCTGGCGCTGGACCGGCGCCTCGACTGGCGCAGCCGGGCGTCGTGGCGGTCCTGGTCGCCGACCTGGCGGCTGCTCGGCATCGCCATGCCGCTGTCCATCGGCGGCGTGGCGCTGCTGGCGTGGGGGCCGCTGGGGGTGGCACTGCCGGCGGCGGTGCTGCTCGGCGCCGCGCTCGCGCCCACCGACCCGGTGCTCGCCTCCGACGTCCAGGTCGAGGGGCCCACGCTCGAGGGTGACGATCAGGAGATCGACGAGGACGACGACGTGCGGTTCGCGCTGACCAGCGAAGCGGGCCTCAACGACGGGCTCGCCTTCCCTTTCGTGTACGCGGCGGTGTTCCTCGCGTCGATCGGTGCCGTCGGTGACTGGGGCGCGGGCTGGCTGGTCTGGGAGCTCGTCGGCAAGGTCGTCGTGGGTGTCGTCGTCGGCGCGGTCGTCGGGTCGCTGCTGGCGCGTCTCGCGTTCCGGGCGCCGGCGCGCTCGCTCCGCCTGGCCGAGGTGGGCGAGCCGCTCTTCGCGCTCGCGGCGCTGCTGCTCGCCTACGGCCTGACCGAGGTGCTCCAGGGCTACGGCTTCATCGCGGTGTTCGCCGCGGCGATGGCGATCCGGTCCTTCGAGCGCCGGCACGAGTACCACCAGCACCTCCACGAGGTGGTCGAGCGGCTCGAGCGGCTGCTCACCCTCGTCGTGCTGCTCGGGCTGGGCGTCGCGTTCACGGGCGGCCTGCTCGCCCATCTGGACTGGCGCGGAGTAGTGGTGGCGGTCGTGCTCGTGGGCGTCATCCGGCCGGCGACGGCGTGGCTCTCGCTCGTCGTCGGGCGTCGGGATGACGACCCGGTCGACGCGCGGGAACGCCGGGTGATCGCCTTCTTCGGGGTGCGCGGGGTGGGGTCGCTGTACTACCTCGCGTACGCGGCCGGGGAGGCGTCGTTCGCGGAGGAGCGCTGGCTGTGGTCGACCGTCGGCTTCACGATCGCCCTCTCGGTGGTCGTGCACGGGGTCACCGCAACACCGGTGATGCGGTGGCTCGACGCCCGCCGGGCGGCCTGAGCCTGGTGCCGCAGCCCTCCCACCTTGTGCCGAGACCCGTGGCGTCGCCGAGCGGGTCCCGCGTGAGACGCTCTCGCCCGCTCCGGCGGACGGCACGTCACACTGGATGACGTGCCGTCGTCATCTGCGCTCCTCGCCTTCGCGCTGGCCTCGCTGCTCATCCTCGTGGTGCCGGGCCCCAGCGTGCTGTTCACCATCGGTCGGGCGCTGTCGTCCGGCCGACGTGAGGCGCTGCTGACGGTGCTCGGCAACGCGTTCGGTGTCGTCACCCAGATCGTCGCGCTCGCCGTCGGGCTGGGGCAGGTGATCGCGGCGAGCGCCACCGCCTACACCGTGCTCAAGGTCGTCGGTGCGGGGTATCTCGTCTGGCTCGGGGTGCAGGCGGTGCGTCAGCGGCGGTCGATCGCCGCTGCCCTGGCCTCCGGCGTGCGCACCACGCCGGCGCTGCACGCGGTGCGCACCGGTTACGTGGTGGGCGTGACCAACCCCAAGTCGCTCGTGTTCTTCGCCGCGTTGCTCCCGCAGTTCGTCGACCCTGGGCGACCGGTGGCCTCCCAGCTGCTCGCCCTGGGAGCGGTGTTCGCGGTGTTGGCCGTGCTCTACGACGGCACCGTGGCGCTCGTCGCGTCGCGGCTGCGTGACTGGTTCGCGTCGTCGCCGCGGCGGCTCGAGCGGGTCGGCGGCGCGGGCGGCCTGTCGATGGTCGGCGTCGGCGCCGCCCTACTCGTGAGCGGCCGACCCGCGGACTGACCTCACGCCAGGGACCCGGTACGTGTCAGGTGCGCGGCGCGAGTCGCAGCCGTGCGGCGAGGTCGTCGAGGTCACCGGCCGCGATGGCGTAGAACAGGTCGTAGGCCTCGTCGTTCGTGAGGTCGAGGACCATTCCGTTCAGACCCACGAATGCGATGACCGATGCAAGGGCGAGCCGTGTGTTGCCGTCGACGAGAGCATGGTTGCGGATCACCGAGTGGGCGAGAGCGGCGGCTTTGAGCTCGAGTGTCGGATAGGCGTCCTGACCGAACACGCTCGTCCGAGGTCGCGCGGCAGCAGACTCGAGCAGACCGATGTCACGGACCTCGACGACGCCGAGTGTTCGGCGTGCTGTGCGCATCAGGAGGTCGAGGTCGAGGTATCGAGTCTCCGTCATCGACCCAGACGCTCGAGAGCATCGGCGAACCGAGGAAGCTGGTCATCGAGGATGGCATCGAGCTCGTCACGGACGTCACGGCGAGCGGCGCGGTCGAGCACGGCGCGCCGAATGACTTCCTGTTTCGAGACGCCCTCGACCCCGGAGAGGGCGTCGAGAGCTGCATCGAGCTCGGCATCGGTGCGCAACGTCATGGCCACGGCACCATGGTAACGCTGGCGGTACCACGTTGGTACCGAGCGGTGGTCGCGTGCCACGACTCGAGAGTGCACGACGGATGACGTGGCGTTCGCTTGCGCAACGGGTCAGACCCGCGTGGCGTTCGGTGCCGGGTGGGCCTGCCGGTCATGACGGCGCCTGCGGGACGGTGCTCGAGTGCGACGGGCTGCCGGCTCGGGAGGTCGGCAGCGGCTCGTCGAACTCCTGCGGGTGGAGCCGGGCGGTGAGGTCGCGGACCGCGACGACGAGGAAGGCCGCGGCCACCAGCCCGGCGAGGGCCGTCGCGAGCTGCCAGGGCGCCGCCGCCGCCATGGCCACGACGGCCTCACCGGGAGTGGGCGCCGTGGCGACCTCGGCGGACCGGGCCGCCCCGACCACCGTGCATCCGAGCGCCAACAGAATCGCCCACCACCAGCAGGCGACTGCAGCTCGCCGCACCACCCCCACGGGCCCGTGTGCCGGCGGCGCGGCATCCCGGACATCGGCGACGATGCGGTAGGGGCGGACCAGGTTGAGGAACGGCACGAACCACGAGCCGAGGACCCAGCCGCGCGAGTGGGTGAGCCGGCCCGGGTCGACCAGGTCACAGCCATAGGCCTGCCACAGCCAGCTGACGAGCATCGCGAAGGCGAGTGCGTAACCGGCGAACGCGATGAGGCCCGCCAGCTCGGACACCACACCGGTGAGACGCACCGTGCTGTCGTCGACGGAGCCGGGCCGCAGCAGCCCGCCGGCGAGCACGTGGGTGTACCACCGGTCTACGACCACCTGCGCCAGGCCGCCGAGTGGCGCCACGACGGCACTGACCTGCACCCACGTGGCGAGGCGGCCGAACCCCGGGCCGAGAGCCGGGCGGCCCGGATGGACGCGGCCCGGCCGCACCCGGTCGGTCCACGCCGAGCCGTTCCACCAGCGGGCGCGGTCGGCGGACGCCGGGTCGGGCCGCCACGCCGGGGGAGCGTGCACCGAGACGGCAGCCGGAAGGGCGGGTACGACCGGAGCCGCCGATCCGGGCGCGCGGCGCATCACCGCGTCGGTCCACGCGTGGCCGTCCCACTTACGGAGCCGGGCGTCATCCTCGGGGTCGACGTACCACCCGGGCCCGGGCCGCCACCCGGATGCCGGGGCGAGCTGCTGTCGGTCGGAATCGGTCGTCGTCATGAGACGAGCCTGGTGCACGTCGAGGCGGCTGCGCCAGAGCCCTTTTCGATCTGTGGATAACCGTCACGTGGCCCCGGCAGGCGATGCCGGAGCGATGGCGGCGCGCCGCCGGCCACCCGGCGACACCGGAACCCGCCGAGCGCCGACCGCCTCGCGATCGCCATCCGCATCTGCCGAGATCTTCCGAGAAGCCCGCCGATGAACGAGGGTCGGTACCCTGCCGTGCATGCCGCAGCGCAACCGCAACCGATGGCTCAAGCTCGCCGGGCTGGCCGCCGTCACCGGCGTGGTCGCCACCGGAGCCCTGGTGGCACGCGACGAGCGTCAACGGCGGGCCTACACCCCCGACGAGGTGCGCGCCCGGCTCCGCGGACGACTCGCGGAGGCCGAGCGCGACACCGACGGGTGAGCCACCGTCATCCGGTGAGCCACCGTCATCCGGTGAGCCACCGTCATCCGGCGACGAGTGCCTCGAGGCGGTCGTAGCCCTCGGCCATGCCGTGCTCCATGCCCGACTCGACCATCGCGTCGCGGCCCTCGACGGTACGCCCGACGCTGCGGCCACGCAGCCGGGTGCGGCCGTCGCCGAGGTCCTCGAACCACAGGAACTCCAGCGCCACCTCGTCGGGCGCACCGTCGAACTCGAAGGTCTGCAGCACGAACTCGTTCTCGCGCACCGTGTGGAGGACCCCGCGGAAGCCGTACACGTCGCCGCCGCGGGAATGGGTGTAGGCGTAGCTGCCGCCGGTGACGAAGTCCCAGTGGCCGATGTCCATGACCAGGTCACCGGGACCGAGCCACTGCCTCACCTTCTCAGGGTCGCGGTGGGCCTCGAACACCGCGGCCACCGGGGCGTCGAACTCGCGGGTGAAGTCGATCCACGGCACCCCGGCTGGGATGTCGAGCTGAAGTGCGTTGTCCCTCATGGCTTCTCCTCGTGATGGTGAATGCGTCGACCTCTCGACGCGGATGACGGCCGGTCGGCCAGGAGTGCGTCGAGGCGCCGGTATGCCTGCTCGTGCGCGAGGCGGTACCGGTCGATCCAGGCGGTGAGCCGCTCGAGGGCGGCCGGCTCGAGATGCACCGGGCGGCGCTGGGCCTCCCGGCTTCGGGTCACCAGGCCAGCCTGCTCGAGAACCTGGATGTGTTTCGAGACCGCCTGGAGCGAGATCTCGAACGGGTCGGCGAGCTCGTTCACCGTGGCCGGACCACGGCTGAGCCGGGCGACGATGGCGCGGCGCACCGGGTCGGCCAGCGCCGAGAACCCCGCGTCGACCCGCTCGTCGTCCGACCTCATCGCCACACTCCTCCCGTAATCAACCTGTGGGTTGAGTACAGCAGATCGAACCGCCTTTAGTCAACCCTCGCGTTGATCAACACCAGCTCAGCGCGTGGCGGATGCATGCAGCACCGGGCGGAACCCGTGCCGCAACGCGAGCACCGAGGTCGGCGGGGTCAGCACCCGGACGACTCCGGACCGCGGGCGCCGCAGCACACCCTCGGACGGACCTCGCGGCTCGTCTCTGCCGCGCCGACTCGGCACCGACGGTTCTCCCCAACCGTCGAACCCGAACGTGCGCACCTCTACGCCACGCACCAGCGCCGGGCGACCGCCCGCGACCACGACCGTGCCGTCGGGCAACGACGGCCAGCCGGCGTCGGTGAGCAGCCGATAGCTCGCCTGTCGCAGCCCGCGTCCGCGCCGCGGCGCCGCACCCGTTATCCGCTCGGCCGCCAACCGCGCGTCGAGGTCGACCGCACGCATCGGCTGGTGAGCCCCGAGCGCCCGCCCGACGGCATCGCGGTAGGCGAGGTAGTCCTCGCGCCGGCAGGTGGCGCACGGCCGGTGGCCGGCCGCCAGTGCCACCGCGTCGTCGAGGAAGAACAGCGGCGTCCACCGGCGCGGCGCATCGAGCGGATGACGCCACCCGCGGAAGTCGAGCCGGCAGACGATCCAGGCCCGGCTCGCGTGATGGCGCACGAGCTGCCCGGTGTCGTCGACGAGACAGCCGCGGTTGCCGGTGAGCAGGCCTCGCGCCGGAACGGCGACCGGGTCGCCCCACGGGTCGACCCGGTTGCGGCGCGGCACGACCCAGCGCTACAGCGGCCGCATGGTGTGCAGTGAGGTGCTGCCGTCGGCGGCCTCGTGCACGACCCAGACGACCCCGGCCGAGGTGGTCGCAGCCGCGACCGGCACCCCGGGGGCCGAGTACGGACGCCAGGCGACGGCACCGTCGGCGGCGACCTCGACCACCTGGCCCGCGGCGCCGTCGGCGACGACGAACCGGTGCGTGCCGTCATCCGCGAGCATCGGCGCGAGCAGCTGCACCTTGTCGCCGACGCCCACCGACGGCAGCCCCTCGACCGGGGTCACCCGGCCGTCGGCGGCGACCACCCAGGCGACGAGCCGCCCGTCGGCCTGGCCGACCACCGTGCACCGGTCCGGCGAGCAGCCTGCGGCGTGCGCCTCGGCGAGGGTCGCCGACGACGGCAGGTCGACCCGGCGCCACGAGCCGTCGAGCGAGTCGGCGACCCACACGGCCGGGCGCAGCGTGACCGAGCCGGGCCGCAGCTCGGTGACCGACCCCGACGCGATCGCGCCGTCGCCGCGCGGAGCGGCCCGGCGGGCGGCGGCGAGCAGCTGCGCCGTACTGGCCAGGGCCGACCCGGCGGCGGTCGGCGTGCGCGTCCACCGCTCCCCGGCGAGCCTCCAGACCGCGATGTCGGCGCCGGTCGAGCCCTGCCACGACCCGACGATCGCCTCGCCACCGGAGGTGCGCACGTACCCGTTGAGTGCGCCTGCCCCCCAGCCGCCGAAGGTCTGGAACGGCTGGGTCAGCTCGCGCACGCCGTCGGCGGTGCCGCTCCACGTGCTCCACCGGGTGTTCGAGTGCGCCCCGGCCGGTGCTCCGGCGAGGGCCGTGACCTGCCCCTGCGCGGTGAGGTCGAGCTGGAACCACTTCGCCTCGAACGCGGTGGGCGACACCGGTGCGACCGGCACCTCGGCGAGGCGGGCGGCATCCGCACCGAGGTAGAGCCGCGGTCGTACCGAGGACCCGTCGGGCGCGCGACCACCGACCAGCACCCGGTCGCCTGCAGCGGTGACCGCAACGGGTGCGACCCCGGCCGGCAGGCGCACCTGCTCCAGCACGACCGGCGCGCCGCCGCGTCCGTCGTCATCGCGCGCAGCGTCGCCGGCCGAGCACCCGGCGAGACCGGTCAGCGCGGCGAGGCTGGTCAGCACCGCCGCGACCGCGCTCGCCCTGGCTCTCCCCCAGGATGTCGTCATCGCGCCATTCTGACCCGCCGCCGACCGACCGGGGAAGGACGGCGACGCCGAGACGCCAGGGCGACCCGGTCTTGGCCGGCCGCCTCGACGCACCGGCCGGCCGGTGGGCGTCAAACGTGGACGATCTCGAGCAGGCGCGTCATCGAACCGGCCCGAGATCGTCGGTGGTGTCACCCGCGAGCCGGGCCAGGTCGTCGCGCAGCCCGGCGTCGGCCTGGGCCCGAGCGAGGCGGCGGACCAGCTCGGCACGGGGGATGGGCCGACGGTGGACGGGTCGGACGGGCGACAGCTCGGCGACCGGTCGTCCACGAGAGGTGATGGTGACCCGCTCGCCCTCCTGCACCCGTCGCAGGACGTCAGCCGTGTGGGTGCGCAGCTCGCCGGCCGCGACGTCCGTCATGCGACCACTGGAGGACCCGGGTGGTCGCCGTTACCCACGTCGAGTGTCTGGGTAAGCACACAATCGACACATCTCAGGAGGAGCCGTGCCCGCGAAGAAGGACCTTCCGTCGACGGTGCGCCGGTCGTCGGCGAAGGCACAACGCACCTGGAGTGCCACCCACGACTCCGCCGTGGAGCAGTACGGCGAGGGCGAGCGCGCGCACCGCACCGCGTTCTCGGCCCTGAAGCACAGCTTCGAGAAGGTCGGTGACCACTGGGAGGAGAAGGACGAGAAGGGTCCGTCCGACCGGCAGGCCGCCCGGGAAGGCCGGGCCGCCCGCCGTGGCGGCGCAACCGCCGGTGGGGTCGACGAGAACGCGTCCAAACAGCACCTCTACGACCTCGCGGCACGGCTCGGTGTCACGGGACGGTCGCGGATGACGAAGCAGCAGCTCGTCGAGGCGATCGGCAGGGCCAACGACCGCGCCACCGACCGCAGCCGCGAGAGCGGCGGATGACCGCCACCCGCACCTCCCGAGAGAACCAGCGGCATCCCACCTCGGCGCGACCCTGGGCGTGGGCGGTAGACCGCTATAGCGTCGACCACCATGCGGCAGACTCCCGAGCACACCTGGTGGCGACCGTCGGCGGATGACGACGGGCCGGCGCGCGGCCTGTGGCTCACCTTCCTCTCGGCGTACGGCCTCGAGGCGGTCGGCGCCTCGGACGGTCTCGGCTGG
>JBOFLR010000143.1:0-9450 GCA_051657965.1 Dermatophilaceae bacterium | reverse complement strand
CGGCGAACGTGCGCCGGGTGCAGAACGACCCGGCCGCCGCGGCCGGTGACCTGCGCGAGCGCACCCTCGCCCTGCACCAGCTCGAGCTCGAACGCGTGCGACTGCGCGAGGGTGTCTCGTGAGGTGGCGGATGCCGGGCGGCCGGCCGGCGGTGCCGGCGGAGGTGGCGGGCGTCATCCGGGAGTCGGGGGAGTGGAGCGAGGCCGGTGACGAGCGGCTGCTCGGCGCGGCGGCCGACGGCGCGGGAACGACCGTGGTCGTCGGGCGGTACCGGCTGTGGGTCGTGCTGTCCCGGTCGGATGACGTTGCGCGCGTGGCAGTCTCGCGGCCCTGGCACCTCGTCGACTCCGGCACGTGGAACGGGGCCGATCTCGCGCTGCAGGTCACCTGGGTCGACGGCGTGCCGCCGGTACGGGTGGCGCTGCCCGAGCCCGGGTCGCTGCCCGAGCTGTTCCGCGAGCGGGTGCAGAGCTCGGTGGTCTACGGCGAGACCGTCGACCTGGGCGAACGCCGCACGGCGCGAGTCGTCGTGCGGCGCGACCTCGCCACCGGCGCGCTGCTCACCCAGGCGGTGCTCGGTCGGGGGGTGCGCGGCACCGATCCCGGAGTCCGCGAACAGGTCGCAGCCAGTGTGGCCCGCGTCCGCGAGCAGGTCGGGCTCGACTAGACCCTGTCGCATGGCGGTCCGCATCCGTGATTCGCTTCTGTGACGCCGGCTACCGCGCTGAAACCGGGGTAAGCACGACGACTTCGGCGTCGTAGCCGGCGTCACAACGGCACGAAGCCCCGGACGGAGGCACGTTCGTCGTGCGCCCTGACCGCACGAGGGCTTCGCCCCTCGTGGACGCCCGCACCCCGGACCTCGCCTCGATGAGCTCTCGTCAGCACCGTCCGCACTGGTGCCCGCCCGGAGCCGGGGGCCGTGTGCTCGTGCCGCTGGTACTGATTTCCGCGTCGTGACCGCTGTTGCTATCGTTGCCGGGCGCTGCCGCGGCGACCCCGCGCCAGCCGGTCCCCTGTAGCTCAACTGGCAGAGCATTCGGCTGTTAACCGAAGGGTTGTTGGTTCGAGTCCAACCGGGGGAGCAGCACGACGGGCCCGGACCACACACGGTCCGGGCCCGTCGCCCGTTCCGGCCGCCGCGCCGTCCGCCCCTGCGGGATGACCACGGCCGGAGGTCTCTCGGCTCAGCCGGCGAACGCCTGCTCGTAGAGCGTGCGCAGCGCCGGCTCGTCGAGTCCGGCAGTGCCGCACCCGCGGACCATGCCCTTGTCGTCGACGTTGACCAGGTAGGACCCGCCCTTCTCGAGCCGCGCTGCACCCAGCAGCGCGGTGAGGTCGGCCTCCGGCGTCGAGATCTCCACGCGCTCCGCGCCGTCGCCGCCCTTGAACCACCGGGTGACGTCGACCACGGCGCGCGTCCCGTCGAGTTCGACCACCGTGCCGGCGAAGGCGGCCGTGGCCGGTGCCAGGATCTCGGCGCTCGCCGGCGCGCACATCGTCGAGGCGCCCGAGGCGGCCACCGAGTAGGTGGCCGCCACCACGGGGGTGCGCGTCGGCGGTGGCGAGGAGTCCGTGCCGCCGAGCGTCATCCAGGCCACCGCACCGGCGGCCCCCACCGCCGCCACGGATGCCGCCGCGGCCAGCCAGCGGGCCGCGCGGGGGCGCGAGCCGGGGTCGGGGGCGAGGTCGATGTCGTCGGTCACCTGGGTCATGACGTGCTCCATCCTCTCGGGGTCCGGGCCTGGGGAGGAACGGGCCGGGTCCGCGGCCGCGAGCATCGCCCGCAGGTCGTCATCCGTGGTCACCGGCCCGCCTCCTCTCCATGCACCGTTCCTGTCCGGACCGAGCGCAGTCCTTTCATCGCGAGCGCGGTCCGCAGCCGGCCCTTGGCGCGATGCAACCGGATCGCGGCGGCGTTGGCGCTGGTGCCGAGCACGGTGGCGATCTCGGCGGGCCCGAGCTCCTCCCAGGCCCACAGCCGCAGCAGCTCCTGGTCGGTGGCGCGCAGGCAGCTCATCGCCTCGGTGACCGCGGATGACGGGTGGTCGTCATCCGACGGTGGCGTGGCCGGTCGGGGCGGGTCGAGCGCCACGACCCGGGCGACCAGGGCGGTGCGTCGCCGCTCGCTGCGTCGCTGGTTGGCGAGGACCCCGCGAGCCACCCCGTAGCACCACGGCAGGGGCTCCTCGGCGGGCACGTCGTCGAAGCGGCGCCACAGCACGAGCAGCACCTCGGCGAGGGCGTCGTCGACGTCGCCCGGTGGGCAACGACGCACGAGATAGCGGTGCAGTGCGCCGTGGGTGGTACCCACGAGGTCGCGGAACTCCTGCTCGCGGGCAGGGTCGACCGGCAGGGGGCTCACCTCCGGCTCCTGTCCGGCACGCGTGTCACTCTTTCACCAGGCCGTCCTGGACGACGGTCACTGCGGGCCGGGCACGCCCGCTCCACCGACTCCCACGGCCACCGCTCCGGGGCCGGGTTCGGCGTGCGCGACCGGGCCGGCCGTGCGCCCGCGCCGGCTGAGCCGGCGCTCGACGCGACCGGCGAGCAGGGTCAGGCCGTAGTTGAGCAGGATGAAGAGCACCGCGGCGAGCACGTAGGCGGGGATCACCGCCGCATACGCCGTGCCGAGGTTGCGCGCCTCCTGCAACAGCTCGGGGTAGGTGATCGCGGTGCCCAGGGCGGTGTCCTTGAGCACCACGACGAGCTGGCCGACCAGGGCCGGGAGCATCGCGGTGAGCGCCTGCGGCAGCTCGATGGAGCGCAGGGTCTGACCGCGGCTCAGCCCGATCGACAGACCGGCCTCACCCTGGCCCTTCGGCAGCTGGTACACCCCGGAGCGCACCAGCTCGGCGATGACCGACCCGTTGTAGAGCGTCAACGCCGTGACCACCGCGTAGAACGAGTTGAAGTCGCGCCCGAACAGGTTCTCCCGGGCGTAGACCGCGAACAGGAACAGCATCATCAGCAGCACGGGCACCGCGCGGAAGAACTCGACGACGACGCCGCACACCCAGCGCACCGGGGCCAGCTGCGAGAGCCGGCCGACGCCGAAGACCAGGCCGAAGACGATCGCCAGCACGATCGAGAGCGCCGCCGCCTGGAGGGTCTTGACGATGCCGGGGATGAGGTACGCCGTCCAGGCCTCGCGCTGGACCACGCGGCCCCACATCTCGCCGTCGAGCTGGCCGGACTCCTCGAAGCGCCGCAGCACGAGGTAGAGCAGGCCGGCGGCGACGACGAGCGACAGCGCGGTGAAGGCGCGGTGCCGGGCCCGGGCGCGCGGCCCCGGGGCGTCGAAGAGCACCGAGGGCGCGCTCACCGCTTCACCGCCAGGCGCCGCGACAGGCCGGTGAAGAAGATCCCGACCGGGAGGGTGAGGATGACGAACCCGAGCGCGAAGACGAGGAAGACGTCCAGGCCCGCGGTCTCGTTCTCGAAGATGACCTTCATCAGGTTGGATGCCTCCGCGACGCCGATGATCGAGGCCACCGTCGTGTTCTTCGTCAGAGCGATGAGCACCGACCCGAGCGGGGCGATCGCGCCGCGGAACGCCTGCGGCAGCACGACGTGGCGCAGCGACTGCCCGAAGGTCAGCCCGATCGAGCGGGCCGCCTCGGCCTGGCCGGTCGGCACGGTGTTGACGCCCGAGCGCAGCGCCTCGCAGACGAACGCCGCGTGGTAGACCGCGAGGCCGACGATCGCCCAGCGGATGCCGTTGTCGATGACGTACGTCGGTGACGTGGTCGGGGCGAGGCTGAGCTGCACGACGTACAGCAGCCCGGCGAGGCAGAAGAAGAGGATCAGCGTCAGCGGGGTGTTGCGCACGACGTTCACGTACAGCGCCCCGGTGACGCGCAGCACCCCGACCGGGGAGACCCGCATCACCGCGAGCACGGTGCCGAGCGCCAGCGACCCGACGGCGGCGAACACGGTGAGGTAGATCGTCATCCGGAACGCGGCGAGCACGTCGTACTCGCGGAGGATGTCGACCACGCGGGCTCCTCTTCGTCGTCGTCAGTGGCGGGTCAGGCTCAGAGGTGCCGCCCGACCCTGACAGGGGTGGGGCGGCACGTCCGGGATGAGATCAGGCGCAGGCGTCCGGGGTGGGCGGATTGCCGGTGCCGGGTGTGAACCCGGCCGGGCCGAGGTTGTCGTCGACCGCCTTCTGCCACGCGCCGTCCGAGATCATCTTGGTGATCGCGGCGTTGACCTTCTCGCAGGTCGCGGTGTCGCCCTTCTTCAGGCCGATGCCGTAGCGCTCCTCGGAGAACGGCTTGCCGACCACCTTGAACTTGCCGGCGTACTCGGCCTGCGCGGCCAGGCCGGCGAGGATGGTGTTGTCCGTGGTCAGGGCGTCGAGGCTGCCGTTGCCGAGCGCGGGCAGGCACTCGGAGTACCCCGCCAGCTCCTGCAGTTGCACACCGGGGACGTCCTCCTTCACCTTCTGCGCCGATGTCGAGCCGGTCACCGAGCAGAGCTTCTTGCCGTTCAGGCTCTCCTTGCCGGTGATGGAGGTGTCGTCGGAACGCACGAGGAGGTCCTGGCCGGCCACGAAGTACGGCCCGGCGAAGGTCACCTTCTGCTTGCGCTCGTCGGTGATGGAGTACGTGGCGACCACCATGTCGACCTGGCCGGACTCGATCAGCGTCTCGCGCTGCGCGCTCGGTGCCTGCACCCAGGTGATGTCGGCCGCCTCGGTGCCGAGCTCCTTGGCGATGTAGGTGGCGACGTCGACGTCGAGGCCGCTGTACTCCTCGCCCTTCTTCAGGCCGAGCCCGGGCTGGTCGAACTTGATGCCGATCTTCAGCCCGGCCGCCGCGTCGCCGTCGCCGGAGCCGCCCGACCCGGTGTCACCGGCGTCGGAGCCGCAGGCCGACAGGCCGAGCGCGAGAACGGCCGCCGCGGCGACCAGCGCTGTCCGTGATGTCCTCATGTGTGGGTGTTCCCTCCTGGATGGCGACCGGTGGCCCGGCCGGCGATAACGACCGGTGCCCGGTCGATGATGACGACCGGTGGTCCGGTCAGTGGGTGAGGATCTTGCCGAGGAAGTCCTTGGCGCGATCGGTGCGGGGGTTGCCGAAGAATTCCTCGGGCGTGTTCTCCTCCACGATCTGTCCACGGTCGAGGAACACCACGCGGTTCGCGACCTTGCGGGCGAAGCCCATCTCGTGGGTGACGACGATCATCGTCATCCCGCTGCGAGCGAGCTCGACCATGACGTCGAGCACCTCGTTGATCATCTCGGGGTCGAGCGCCGACGTCGGCTCGTCGAACAGCATGACCTTGGGATCCATCGCCAGCGACCGGGCGATGGCGACGCGCTGCTGCTGCCCGCCGGACAGCTGCGCCGGGTACTTCGCGGCCTGGTGTCCCACGCCGACCCGCTCGAGCAGCTCGGTGGCGCGCTTGTCGGCATCCGCCTTCTTCATGCCGCGCACCTTGACCGGGCCGAGGGTGACGTTCTCGAGGATCGTCTTGTGGGCGAAGAGGTTGAACTGCTGGAACACCATGCCCACGTCGGCGCGCAGCGCGGCGAGCGCCTTGCCCTCGCTCGGCAGCTGCTGGCCGTCGATGGTGATCGTGCCGCTCTCGAAGGTCTCGAGCCGGTTGATCGTGCGGCACAGCGTGGACTTCCCCGAGCCCGAGGGGCCGATGAGGATGACGACCTCACCGGTGCCGACGCTGAGGTTGATGTCTTGGAGCACGTGGAGGTCGCCGAAGTGCTTGTTGACGCCGTCGAGGACCACGAGCGGTGCGGACATGATCGTGAACCTAGCCACGAACGCTCGCTCGTGGTCAACCGCACATGTCCTCACAACCGCGATCGAGACCGAAACGAGACCTCGTGTCGGCGGTGGTGGGCGCGCTACGCTTCGCCCCGGGGTGCCGGGCACCCGGCGCTCCGGCTCCGGCGAAGGGCTGAGGCTCATGGACGACACCGGCACCGCGCAGACCACCGCCACACCGGAGCATGTCGACAAGGGCCTCAAGGTCGGGGCCGTCGGGTTCTGGGACGGTGTCGCCATCGGTCTCGACTCCACCGCCCCCGCCTACTCGGTGGCGGCGGTGCTCGGTTCGCTGGTCGTCATCGTCGGGGTGCAGGCGCCGGCCGTGCTCCTCGTCTCGTTTGTGCCGATGTTCTTCATCGCCGGCGCGTTCTACTACATGAACCGGGCCGACCAGGACTGCGGCACCACCTTCTCGTGGGTCACCCGGGCGATGGGCCCGTGGGTCGGGTGGATGGGTGGCTGGGCGGTGTTCACCACCGGTGTGCTCGTCATCGGCGCCCAGGCCGACGTCGCCGCCCGCTACGTGTACGAGCTGGTCGGAGCGGACTCGCTCGCCGAGTCCCGGGTCGCGGTCGTGGCGCTGGCGGTGGCCATCGTGCTCGTCATGACGTGGATCTGCGTACGCGGCACCGAGCTGTCGGCCCATGTGCAGCGCTACCTCGTGCTGGCGCAGGTGGGCGCGCTCCTCGTGTTCGTCGTCGTGGCGGTCGGCCGCATGGTCACCGGGAACGTCGCGGATGACGCTGCCGGCTTCAGTCTCGAGTGGCTCAGCCCCGCCGGCATCCCGGCGTCGGCGCTGATCGCCGGGATGCTGCTCGGCGTGTTCATGTTCTGGGGGTGGGAGGCGGCGGTCAACCTCACCGAGGAGAGCCGCGACGCCGAGACGACCCCGGGCAAGGCCGCCGTGGTCAGCACCGTGCTGCTGCTCGTCACCTATCTCGGCAGCGCCATCGCCCTGGTCGGCACGCTCGGGCTGTCGACGCTGGAGGAGTACGACGACGACGACGCGCTGTTCGGGGTCGCGGGCGACGCGGTGCTGGGCCCGTTCGGCTGGCTGCTGTCGCTGTCGATCATCACGTCCTGCGTCGCGGCCACCCAGACGACGATCCTGCCGGCCTCCCGCACCTCGCTCTCGATGGCGGCCGCCGGCGCCTTCCCGCGCCGCTTCCGCACGGTCGACCCCGACCACGGCACCCCGGCGTTCGGCACGTGGGTGATCGGGATCGTCGCGGTGCTCTGGTATGTGGTGGGCAGCGCGATCTCCGAGAACTTCCTCTTCGACTCGCTGTCGGCGCTCGCCATCGTCGTGGCGTTCTACTACTCGCTCACCGGCGTCGCCTGCGCCATCTACTGGCGGGGGCACCTGCGGCGGTCGGTGCGGGCGTTCCTCATGATCGGCCTGGCGCCCGTCGTCGGGTCGGTCGTGCTGCTGGTGATGCTCGTCGCCGCCGTGCGCGAGCAGGCCAACCCCGACAACTCCTACACCGGCCAGTCGGTGCTCGGCGTCGGCGCCCCGCTCGCCATGGCCATCGGCATCTTCGTGCTGGGCCTGGTGCTCATGGTCGTCGCTCGGTTCACCGACGCCGAGCGGTACTTCTCCCGCAGGGGCGGTGAGGAGGTGCCGCCCGAAGTGGCTACCGCCGCGCTCGGTCCCACGGCGCCCGGGTCGTGACCGCCCCCGCCGTCGTGCGGCACGCGCTCGCCGATGCCGTGCCCGACGTCTTCTGGACCGACCGGCCCGAGCGTCCCGCTGCCCGCCCGCCCCTGACCGGGGTCGCCCGCCGGGCCGACCTGGTGGTCGTCGGCGGCGGGTTCACCGGGTTGTGGGCCGCCGTGCAGGCCAAGGAGCGTGATCCGTCGCGCGAGGTGGTGCTGGTGGAGCGGGGCCGGCTCGGGGTGGCCGCGTCCGGCCGCAACGGCGGGTTCGTCGCGCCGTCGCTCACCCACGGGCTGGCTCAGGGAGTGGCCTGCTGGCCGGCCGAGGTGGCGGCGCTGGAGCGGATCGGTGCCGAGAACCTGGCCGAGCTCGCGGCGACGCTGGAGCGGTACGGCATCGATGCCGACTTCCACGTGCCGGGCGAGATCACGTTCTCGCTCACCGAACACCAGGACGACGCGGTGCGCGCCGGGTACGAGCTGCACCGCGAGCACGGCGTCGACGCCACCTGGCTCGATGCGGATGACGCCCGTGCGCGTGTGCGCTCGCCCCGGTATCGCTGCGGCTGGGTCGACCCGACGGTCGGGCTCGTCGACCCGGCCCGTCTGGTGTGGGGCCTCGCCGACGCGGCCGAGCGGCTGGGTGTACGGCTGCACGAGGACACCGCGGTGACCGGGTTCGACGAGGAGGCGGGCGGCATCCGGGTCCGCACCGAGTGGGGGAGCGTGCTCGCCGGCCGGGTGGTGCTCGGCACCGGTGCGTTCCGCGGGCTGCTGAGGCGGCTGGCGTGGTACACGCTCCCGGTGTACGACCACGTGCTGATGAGCGAGCCGCTCACGGCATCCCAGCTGGACGACGTGGGCTGGCGCGGGCGCGAGGGTCTCACCGACGGCGGCAACCAGTTCCACTACTACCGGCGCACGCTGGACGACCGGGTGCTGTTCGGCGGGTACGACGCGAACTACCACTTCCCGGGGCGCATCGACCCGCGGCACGAGCAGTCCGGGTCGCACGACCTGCTGGCGCGGCACTTCCTCGAGATCTTCCCGCAGCTGGAGGGGGTGCGGTTCACCCACCGGTGGGCGGGCGTCATCGACACGACGTCGCGGTTCACACCGGTCTTCGGCACCGCGCTCGGCGGCCGGCTCGCGTACGCCGTGGGGTACACCGGGCTCGGGGTGGCGTCGACCCGGTTCGGCGCGCAGGTGGCGCTCGACCTCGTCGACGGCCGAGACACCGAGCTGACCCGGCTGGGGATGGTGCGGCGCAAGCCGATGCCGTTCCCGCCCGAGCCGGTGCGCTGGGCGGCGGTACGGGCCACCCGGGCCAGCCTCGCGCACGAGGACCGCACCGGTCGGCGCAACCTGTGGCTCCGCGGGCTCGACGCGGCAGGCGTCGGCTTCGACAGCTGAGCCGCCGGGCCGGTGGGGTTACCGGGCGGTAGAGTCCAGCCGTGCCGTCATCGGCCGGCGAGACAGCTCTCCTCGACCGGCCGGCCGCGCCCCATCCGCTCGACATCGAGGAGACACCATGACGCGCTACGACCCCGACACCACCACGCTGCGGACGCTGCTTGAGGACCCCGACGTCGTCGCCATCATCGACCAGCACGCGCCCGGGATGCGCGACAACCCGATGCTCGGCAGCGTGCTCTCCATGCCCGCCGCTCAGGCGATGAGCATGGCCGGCGCCGTCATCGGGGCCGATAAGGCCAATGCCATCAGGGCCGACGTCGAGGCCCTCGAACCTCGAGCGACCTGACCCGGTCGCCGGTACGCCTGCTCGGTCGAGCCTCGGCCGCGACCACGCTCGATATCTATCCCGGCTGTCGAGCAACGACCTCGACCGCGTTACGGACGTCGTGGACGAGCTCGTGCCGCGAACGTGCCACACGCTGAACCAGGAGCGGGTGAGGTCGCCGCTGTTCGTGAAGCGGTCACCGAGCTGATGTTCACCGGTGTGGTGACCGGCTGGTGCTCGCGTCATCGATGTTCGGCA
>JBOFLR010000142.1:0-2247 GCA_051657965.1 Dermatophilaceae bacterium | reverse complement strand
AGTACGCCGGCATCGTCGTCGTCTCGCTGCTGGTCGCCACGCTCTGGCTCGGCGGCTGGCACGGCCCGTTCGAGGGCGCGCTGGGCTGGCTCTGGACCCTCCTCAAAGGTCTCGCCGTCGCGCTCGTCGTGATCTGGCTGCGGGTCGCCTGGCCCCGGCTACGCGAGGACCAGCTGCAGCGGCTCGCCTGGTGCTGGCTGGTCCCGCTCGCGCTCGGCCAGCTGCTGCTCACCGGCGTCGGGGTGGTGCTCGGATGGTGAGGCACGACGACACCGGTCACGGGTCGGACGGCGAGATCGAGGAGGGAACCGGCGGGCAAGCCGGCGAGTTGCCTGCGCGCACCGACGCCCGGCCGCCTGCGCGCACCTCGGCCGTGCCCGGCATCCTCAAGGGCCTGGCCACCACGGCCCGTACCGCGCTGCGTCCCACGCACACCGCCGAGTACCCCGACGTCGCGCCGAGCCTGCCGCCGCGCAGTCGCGGCGTCATCGCGCTGCTCGAGGAGAACTGCACGAGCTGCATGCTCTGTGCCCGCGAGTGCCCCGACTGGTGCATCTACATCGACTCCCACAAGGAGACGGTGCCGGCCACCACCGAGGGCGGGCGCGAACGTCAGCGCAACGTGCTCGACCGGTTCGCCATCGACTTCAGCCTGTGCATGTACTGCGGCATCTGCATCGAGGTCTGCCCGTTCGACGCGCTGTTCTGGAGCCCGCAGTTCGAGTATGCCGAGCTCGACATCCGCGACCTGCTGCACGAGAAGCAGCGGCTCGGCGAGTGGATGCCGACCGTCCCACCGCCACCCTCGCTCGACGAGCGCGCCGCGCCGCCGGCCGAGGTAGCGGCCGCCGCGAAGCCGCCGCGCCGCGCCGGCCTGGTGGCGCGAGGCGACCGGTGACCGCACTCGACACGGCGTTCGCCGCCTGCGCCGTGGTGGCCGTCACCGGAGGCCTGCTCGCGGTCACCACCCGGCAGGTCGTGCACGCCGCGCTGTGGCTGGTCGTGGCGCTGCTCGGGGTGGCCGGGTCGCTGCTCGTGCTCGGCGCCGAGCTGGTCGCGCTCGTGCTCGTGCTCGTCTACGTCGGTGCGGTCGTCGTGCTCGTGCTGTTCGCGCTCATGCTCACCCGTGCACCGATCGGGCCGGATGACGCGCACGCGCCCTCCCGCTGGCGGGTCGCCGGTGCCGCGGTGCTCGGCGCGGCGACCGCGGCACTCGTCGGGTCCGTGCTCCTGCCGCTGGCCGCGGATGACGGAGGGGCGGTCGCCGTGCGGCGCGCCGAGGTGACCACCACCCAGGTGGCCGGGCAGCTGTTCGGCACGTGGGTCTGGCCGTTCGAGCTGCTCTCGCTGCTGCTGCTCGCCGCGCTCGTCGCCGCGCTGGCGGTGTCGCGCCTGCCCCGGCACTCCGAGGGCGCCTCGTGATCCACCTCGCCGGCCCCTACGTGCTCGCCGCTGCCCTCATCGGGCTCGGTGTCGCCGGTATCGCGGTGCGCCGCAACGCGGTGCTGCTCCTCGTCGGGGTCGAGCTGGTGCTCAGCGGCGCGCTCGTGCTGCTCGTCACCACCCAGGCGGCCGGTGCCGACCGCTGGGCGGCGGGCAGCGTCATCCCGCTGTTCGTCATCACCGTCGCCGCGGCCGAGGTGGTGGTGGCGCTGGCCGTCATCATGGCGGCGTTCCGGCATCGGGGGAGCATCGACCTCGACGAGCCGTCCGGGGAGGCGCCGTGACCCCGTGGCCGCTCGTGCTGCTCCCCGCGGTGGCCGCCGCGGCGGGGCTCGTGGCGCGGCGGCGCCCGGCCGCCGCGCGCGGTGTGGCGCTCGCGGCATCCGGCCTGACCCTGGGGCTGGCCGTCCTGGGCTGGGCGCTCACCGACGGTGTGTCCGAGTACGGTGGCCCGGCGCTCGCCGCCGGCGGGCTCGACGTGCCGCTCGCCCTGACCGCCGACCCCACGCGGGGCGCCATCGCGTTCGTCGTCGCGCTCGTCGCCGGTGGCGTCCAGGTGTACTCGACCTGGTACTTCGCCCGGGGGGCGCGGGGAGGGCAGCTCCTCGGACCCCCTCCGAACGAGGACCACACGGACGACCGCTACGGCGTCTTCGCCGCCACGGTCTCGCTGTTCACGGCGGCGATGCTGCTCGTGGTGCACTCCGGCGACCTGCTGCTCACCCTCGTCGGCTGGGAGCTCATGGGCTGGTGCTCCTACCTGCTCATCGGCCACTGGTCGCGCCGGCCGGCGGCCCGGCGGGC
>JBOFLR010000141.1:0-2703 GCA_051657965.1 Dermatophilaceae bacterium | reverse complement strand
GCTGCCGCTGCCCGAGCTGCTCGACGCCCAGGCCTACCGGCTCTCGAGCTGGCGTGAGGCCCAGGAGTCGCTCAACTACCGGCGGTTCTTCGACGTCACCTCGCTGGTCGCGGTGCGGGTCGAGGACCCGCTGGTCTTCATGGCCACGCACGCCCTGCTGCTCGCCCTGGCGGGACACGGCGAGGTCGACGGGTTCCGCATCGACCATCCCGACGGGCTCGCCGACCCCGGCGGCTACCTCGACCGGCTCGCCGACGCCTCCGCCGGTGCCTGGGTGGTCGTCGAGAAGATCCTCGAGGGCGAGGAGACGTTGCCGGGAGCCTGGCGATGTTCGGGCACGACCGGGTACGACGCGCTGCTGCGGGTGCAGCAGGTGCTCACGCCGGATGACGGGGTGCCGGTGCTCGACCGGCTGTGGGCCGAGGTCGCACCGCCCGAGCTGGTCTCGCTCGACGACGTCGTGGCGGGCGCCAAGCAGCTCGTGGTCGACGACGTGCAGGCCGCCGAGGTCGACCGGCTGATGCGGCTCGTGCGCCGGGTGCTCGGGCCCGACGACTCGGCCTCGCTGCGGCACGCGCTCGAGGCGCTGCTCGTGGCCATGGGCCGGTATCGCGCGTACATCGCCCCGGGTCGTGCGGCGGATGACGAGCAGGCGGCGGTCGTCGAGGACGCGGCCGAGCGGGCCCGAGCGGTGCTGGCGCCGGGCGAGCACCACGCTCTCGAGCTGGTCGTGGCGCTGGTGCTCGGCTGGCGCCTGCCTCGGAAGGCACGTGCGGATGCCGAGCGCTGGGCCGAGGAGTTCCGGGTCCGGTTCCAGCAGACCTGTGGCCCGGTCATGGCCAAGGGCGTGGAGGACACCGCCTTCTACCGCTGGTACCGCCTGGCCGGAGCGAACGAGGTGGGCGGCGACCCGGCTCGGCTGTCGATCGACGCCCCGGAGTTCCACGCCTGGTGTGCGCAGCTGGCCGCCGACTGGCCGGTGACGATGACCACGCTCACGACCCACGACGCGAAGCGGTCCGAGGACGTCCGGGCCCGGCTGATGGTGCTCGCCGAGGACGCCCACGGATGGGCGGCCTGGCTGGCTCGGGCGCGGGAGCTGGGTGCGCCACACCGAGGCGAGCGGGTCGACGGCCCCACCGAGTACCTCGTCTGGCAGACGCTCGTCGGCACCTGGCCGATCGCCGGCGCACGGCTCGAGGAGTACCTGTTCAAGGCGGTCCGTGAGGCGAAGCTGCACACCGCGTGGGTGGACGGCGATCCTGGGTACGAGGACCAGGTGATCTCGTTCGCCCGCGCGGTGGTGCGCGACCCTGCGGTGCACGACCTGCTCGAGGAGTGGACTCGAGCGCACGAGCCGTCGGTGCGGGCGAACATCCTCGGCCAGAAGCTGATTCAGCTGACCATGCCCGGTGTGCCCGACGTCTACCAGGGTTGCGAGATCGGCGTGCTGGCGCTCGTCGACCCCGACAACCGCCGCCCGGTCGACTGGACCGACCGGGGCGAACGGCTGGCCCGAGTGCTCGACGACGAGCCGGCCTTCGACCTCGACGACGACAAGCTGCGCGTCACGGCGGTCGCGCTGCGGCTACGGCGCGAGCTGCCGGACGTCTTCGTCGGGGAGTCCACCACGTACTCCGCGGTGCCGTGCGGCAACCGGCACGCCCTCGCGTTCGTGCGGGGCGACGACGCCGGGCCCCGGGTGGTCACCGTGGTGACGCGAGCGGCCGGGCTGCTGGCGGCATCCGGCGGCTTCGGCGACGCCCACGTCGAGGTGCCGCCGGGGGAGTGGCGCGACGTGCTCGGCGGGCGGGTGCATCGAGCGGGTGAGGTCGGGCTACGGCTCGCCGACGTGCTCGCCGGCCATCCTGTCGCGCTATTGGTGAGGCAGTCGTGAGCGTGGCAGCGGCCCGGCCGCCGGCCGGGCCCGGCGTGATCGAGGTGTGGGCGCCGACGGCGGAGCGCGTCGAGATCGACTGGGCCACAGCAGGTTCGGTGACGGAGATGAGCCTGCCGGAGCGAGCGCCGATGGTGGCGGTCGGTGACGGCTGGTGGCGCTGGGAGGTGCCGTCCGATACGCGTGGCGGCGGAGCGTCATCCACCCGGGAGGCCTCGCGCTCTCCGAACTCCATGGAGACCGAGCCGTCGGGGGAGACCGAGCCGTCGGGCGAGACCGAGCCATCGGGGGAGACCGAGCCGTCGAGGAAGACCGAGCCGTCGGGGGAGACCGAGCCGTCGGGCGAGACCGAGCCGTCGGGGGAGACCGAGCCGTCGAGGAAGACCGAGCCGTCGGGGGAGACCGAGCCGTCGAGGAAGGCCGAGCCGTCGGGGGAGACCGAGCCGTCGGGCGCGGTCTCGCACCTCGCCGTCGACTATGCGTTCGTGCTCGACGGCGCCGAGCCGGCGGTGCCGGACCCGCGCAGTGCCTGGCAGCCGCACGGCGTGCACGGCCCGAGCCGCACCGTCGACCCGGCCGCCTTCGCGTGGTCGGATGACGAGTGGGCGGGCCCGTGCGAAGGCGCCGGAGTGCTGGGTGGCGTGGTCTACGAGCTGCACGTCGGGACGTTCACGCCAGAGGGGACGTTCGACGCCGCGGCCGGGCGGCTCGACCACCTGGTGGCGCTCGGCGTCGACGTCGTCGAGCTGCTGCCGGTGGCGGCGTTCCCGACCGACCGCGGCTGGGGCTACGACGGCGTGGGTCTG
>JBOFLR010000140.1:0-3012 GCA_051657965.1 Dermatophilaceae bacterium | reverse complement strand
GCGAAGTACTCGTTGAGCAGCTGGCTCACCGTGACCGTGTGGGCGGCCTCGACGGCGTCGGCGGTGGTGAGGTAGTTGTCCTCGCCGGTGTTGATGATGATGCCGGCGCGGGCGTGCACCTGGCGGCTGAAGCGCTGGTCGACGAAGGTCCGGATCGGGTTGATGTCGCGGAAGAGGATGCCGTACATCGAGTCGTTGAGCATCATGTCGAGTCGCTCCAGGCCTGCGAGAGTAGCGATCTCCGGCATGCACAAGCCGCTCGCGTAGTTCGTGAGCCGCACGTAGCGGCCGAGTTCCTTGCTGCTCTCGTCGAGGGCGGCGCGCATGAGGCGGAAGTTCTCCTGCGTCGCGTAGGTGCCGGCGTAGCCCTCGCGGGTGGCACCCTCGGGCACGAAGTCGAGCAGGGACTGGCCGGTGGAGCGGATGACGGCGATGACGTCGGCGCCGGCCCGGGCCGCTGCCTGCGCCTGCGGGATGTCCTCGTGGATGTCGCCGGTGGCGACGATGAGGTAGATCCACGGGGTCCGCGGGGGGTCACCGCGCTTACTGATGAGACGCTCGCGGGCTGCGCGCTGCCGGTCGATCGTGCGGATGCCGCGCGCCACCGCGGTGCGCGCGGCCCGTCGCGCACCGGTTGCCTCGTGCCCCTCGGGGAGCCGGAAGGCCACGGCTCCCGCGCTCGCCTTCTGGGCGAGGGTGAGCAGGTCGTCGGCCTCACCGCGGCGCAGGGCGTCCCAGACCGGGGTGGTGACACCGTGCTCGAGACCGACCTGGTCGCGGACGGCGTCGACGAGGTGGTTGACCCACGGCAGGTTCTCGTGGTCGGCCCCGGCGAGGCCGGCGAGGCGCAGGGTGGCGCGCTCGACCGAGACGGTGGTGTGGGCGCGGGCGAGGTCGACGACCGGTCGGCCGGCCCGGCGGGCAAGGGTGCGGGCGCGACGCACGAGCGCCGGGTCGAGCTCGACGAGCGCGGCGCGACGTGGAGACACGGCGCAACGGTATCAACGGGCGCGGGAGGATCTTCGGCGGATCGGGCCGGGTACCGCAGATCCTTCCGGCCTCCGCAGGCCCGAGCCCAGGCCGGTAGCTGGCTCGTCGGAGGTCGTCCCCGGGGAGGCAGCCGGCCCCGCTCTCGGAGACGAGCCGTCGACAGTACGACGAGGAAGGGCAACGGATGTCTGTCGTCCCTTCGAGCTGCACGGTCGACGGCGGCCGAGCTCTCCTGCTCGAGTGCTCCCCTGGTGTGGTGTCGGCTTCATGCGGTCGGCTGCACCGGAGCGTTATCAGGTGGAACACAGCAGACCCGGTCTGGTTGCATCGCCGTCGTGACCGACCTCGACCGCGCCATCAGCCGCCTGCGACGTCCCGAGTGGCCACGACACACGACCGACCTCCTGCTGCGCCCGCCCACCTCCGCCGATGTCGACGACCTGCTGCGCTGGCGTAACCGCCCCGAGGTCGGCCAGTGGCTCATGCGCACGACCGTCGACCCGCAACGATTCCGCTCGGTCTGGCTGGCCGGGGCCGACGACCCACGAGACCACTCGGTCGTGGCGCTGCACGAGAACCGGGTGGTGGCGTCGGGCTCGCTGGAGGTGGTCGACGCGATGGGCCAGGACGGCGAGACCCGACAGATCGGTGCCGAAGGACTTCTCGGCTACCTCGTCGACCCCGACCACGCGGGCCGGGGCTACGCGACGCAGGTCGCCGGGGCGCTGCTCGCGGTCGCCTTCGAGGACCTCGGCCTGCATCGCGTCACCGCCGGCTGCTTCGCCGACAACGTGGCGTCCTGGCGGGTCATGGAGAAGCTCGGCATGCGCCGTGAGCAGCACGGTGTGCAGGACGCCTGGCACGCCGAACTCGGCTGGGTCGACGGCTACACCTACGCCCTCCTTCATGAGGAGTGGCTCTCCCCCGCTTGACTTCGTGCGCGCTCGAAGCGATGAGGTCGACCCATCGACCCCACGAAGGAGACGTGATGAAGTACCGCACCATCGGCACCGACCCCGCCCGCACCCGCGAGGTGAGCGCGCTCGCCCTCGGCGCGATGTGGTTCGGGACCCGCACCGACGAGGCGACCGCGTTCGGCATCCTCGACCGGTTCCTCGAGGCCGGCGGCACGTTCGTCGACACCTCGAACAATTACGCGTTCTGGGCGAACGGCACCCAGGGCGGCGAGAGCGAGGCCGTGCTCGGCCGCTGGCTGGCCGACCGCGGCGTGCGCGACCGGGTAGTCGTCGCGACCAAGGTCGGCGCGCGCCCCCTGGCGCCTGCGCGCGACTTCGGGAACCTCGAGGGCCTCTCCCCCACCGTCGTCCGCGAGCAGGCCGACCGCAGCCGCGAACGCCTCGGCATCGACCGGATCGACGTCTACTACGCCCACCTGCGCGACCCCGGCACCCCGGTCGCCGACCAGGCCGACGGCCTCGCCGCGCTCGTCGAGGACGGCACCGTCGGACTGCTCGGCGCGAGCAACTACTGGGTCTGGGAGCTCGAGCGGTGGCGGACCCACGCGGCCGCCCGACCGGCGTTCGACGTGCTCCAGTACCAGCACACCTACCTGCGCCCACGCACCGACCCGCCGGGGCTGAACTCCCCGGAGGGCACGGTCGGAGCCGCCGACGGCCAGCTGCTCAGCTGGCTCGACACGGCCCCGGAGCTCGCGCTCGTCGCCTACTCGCCCCTCCTCAAGGGGGCCTACACGCGCGACGACGTCCAGCGGCCCGCCGGCTTCGACCACCCCGGTGTCGACGAGCGGCTCGCGGCCCTCGACGACGTGGCCCGCGAGACCGGCGCGACGCGCAACCAGGTGGTCATCGCGTGGCTGCTCGGCGCCCGGGTGCCGGCGATCCCGCTCGTCGGCGCCTCCTCGGTCGGCCAGCTCGACGAGGTGCTCGAAGGCGTCGACCTCGAGCTGACCGCCGACCAGCAGGCCCGGCTCGACGGTGATCGCGACCGCACCTTCTGAGCCGTCTCGCCGGCGACCGACACGGATGACGTGCCGCCCCACGC
>JBOFLR010000139.1:0-11847 GCA_051657965.1 Dermatophilaceae bacterium | reverse complement strand
TCCATGTGGACAACACGGATCTGGTGAGAGGTGGAACGGCGACGATGGGAAGCTCGGACTCGACACCCTGGGCAGCGACGTACCCGCGGTCGGCGATGGTGATCGGCGCCACCGGCGGTCTCGGCGCGCCGATCACGGCCAGCATGGCTGGCCGGGTCGACCGGCTGTGGTCGGCCTCCCGCCGTCCGGCGCAGGTCGGCTCATGGTGTCCGGTCGATCTCCATGACCCGGAAGTGGGTCAGGTCCTGGCTGGTTCGGTCGGAGGGCAGGTGCTCGATGCGCTGGTCTACGCGGCTGGTACATGGGAGCGCGACGCGTTCACCAGCGAGTACCGCTTCGAGAGTAGCTCCGACGCCGAAGACCTCGAGGTGTTGACGACCAACCTGGTCGCGCCCCTGCGGATCATCAAGGCGCTTCTCCCGGCCTTGCGGCGGTCCGACCGACCGAAGATCGTGCTCGTCGGGGCTCTCTCGGGGCGCGACAACGTGGCGTCACCGGAGGTGGCCAACTCGGCCTCGAAGTTCGGTCTCCGAGGAGCGGCGCACGCACTTCGCAGCTCACTACGAGCCGACCGCATCCCACTCACGGTCGTCGACCCCGGCAACATCGCCACCGACGAGGTGATTTCCGACCTGGCCGAGCGCGGCAAGCCGGCGTCGGACGCCATCCCGATGGCTGACTTCCTGGCCGTCGTGGAGTGCGTGCTGAGCATGTCCCGGTCGACCTACGTGAAGGAGATCGTGATGCCGGCGACAGCTGACCTGGGCGCGTGACCGCGGACCTGATTGTCCCGCGTCTCCAGGCCCAGTCCCGCGTGACGCCCAGGTTTCCGCGACTTACGATCGGGTGGTGCGCACGATGCACATGATCCCCCGCAGCCGGGAAGTATCTGATCCACGACATCGGGGGCGTCCCAGCGGCCTGCTCGGATCGCACGTCGTGTCCGCACCCGCCACCGCGATCTGCCCCGGCGATCTCACACGTGGGCCTCGACGACCGGCACCGGCGACGCCGCAACCGAGCAGCGCACGGGACCGGCCGGGGGCCTGGCCGGCCGGAGTGCACACCCGTCAGCGACATCGGCGTGCGGTCCGCGGGTCCATGCCATCGGTGAGGTCGCCTGCATCCAGGGACGATGTCTCGGGCTCGTCGTGCCCGGCTACGCCATGGCCGAGGTCGTGGTCGACCGGCTGTTCGGTGGCACGGCGACGTTCCCGGGCGCCGACCTGTCGACCAAGCTCGAGTTGCTCGGCGTCGACGTCGCCTCGTTCGGCGACGCCTTCGCCACCACGGCCGGAGCGCTCGAGCTCGTGTACTCGAACCCGGTGGCCGGCACCTACGCCAAGCTCGTCGTCACGGATGACGCCCGCACCCTGCTCGGCGGGGTGCTCGTGCGCGACGCGTCGACGTACGCGTCGCTGCGCCCGATGGTCGGGCACGAGATCGGCGGCGACCCGTCGTCCTGGCTGCTGCCCGACGGTGTGGCGGAGCGCCCGCAGGTCGAGCTGGCCGCCGACACCACGGTGTGCTCCTGCAACGCCGTGAGCGCTGGCGTCATCCGCGACGCCGTGACGCACCAGGGGTGCCACGACCTCGGTGCCGTCAAGGGGTGCACCCGGGCGGGCACGTCGTGCGGCTCGTGCGTCCCGCTCGTGAAGAAGCTGATGGCGGCCGAGCTCACCAGGGCCGGGATGACGCTCTCCCGCGCCATGTGCGAGCACGTGCCGGTGCCGCGGGCCGAGCTGATGGGCGCCGTCAGGGTGAGCGGGCTGCGGAGCTTCAGCGACATCATCGGCCGGTTGGCACGGGCCGCGGTTGCGACGTCTGCAAGCCGGCGATCGCAAGCATCCTCGCGTCGCTGTACGACGAGCACATCCTCGGCGGTGACCGGGCGGCGTTGCAGGACACCAACGACCGGGTCATGGCCAACATGCAGAAGGACGGCACGTACTCGGTGGTGCCGCGGGTGCCGGGTGGGGAGATCCTCCCGGAGCAGCTGGTGCTGATCGGCGAGGCGGCCCGCGACTTCGGGCTCTACACGAAGATCACCGGCGGCCAGCGGATCGACCTCCTCGGGGCCCGCCTCGACCAGCTGCCCGCCATCTGGCAGCGGCTCGTCGACGGCGGCATGGAGTCCGGGCACGCCTACGGCAAGGCGCTGCGCACGGTGAAGTCGTGCGTCGGGTCGTCGTGGTGCCGGTTCGGGGTGCAGGACTCGGTGGCGATGGCCGTGCGGCTCGAGCTGCGCTACCGCGGGCTGCGCAGCCCGCACAAGCTCAAGCTCGGGGTGAGCGGCTGCGCCCGCGAGTGCGCGGAGGCCCGCGGCAAGGACGTTGGGCTGATCGCCACCGAGCAGGGCTGGAACGTGCTCGTCGGCGGCGACGGCGGCTTCACCCCACGGCACGCGCAGCTGCTCGTCGAGGACGTCGACGAGGAGATGGCGGTGCGGGTGGTCGACCGCTACCTCGCGTACTACGTGCGCACCGCCGACCGATTGCAGCGCACCGCGCCATGGCAGGAGGAGCACGAGGGGGGCTTGGGCCGCATCCGCGAGATCGTCGTAGACGACGCGCTCGGGCTCGCCGCCGACCTCGACGCGTTCATCGCCCGCCACGTCGAGGGCTACGAGGACGAGTGGGCCGCTGTGCTGTGCGACCCCGAGCGGTTGCGCCAGTTCACCCCGTTCGTCAACGCTCCTGGGGTGGCCGACCCGTCGCTCGCCTCCGTGGCCGAGCGGGGCCAGCGCCGCCCGGCCACGGCCGGCGAGCGGACGGCGGGTACGGCCACACCGCCTGAGCACGAACCCGGGGCGGTCACGTCCTCGGCCTCGTCGTCGTCCCCGGTGCTCGTGGCCAGGCCGGTCCTGGAGGTGCGCTCGTGACTGCCGTTGCCGACCGCGCGACCCGGGTCGACGTGTGCGCCCTCGCCGACCTCACCCCCGAGCTCGGAGTGGCCGCGCTGGTGGGGGAGGAGCAGGTGGCGGTGTTCCCGCTCACCGACGGCCGGGTGCTCGCGGTGTCGAACACCGACCCGTTCACTGGTGCCGCGGTGATCTCGCGCAGTCTCACCGGCTCTCGCGGTGACGTCCCGACCATCGCCTCGCCGCTGCACAAGCAGGTGTTCTCGCTGCTGGACGGACGCTGCCTCGACTCCGTGGACCGGGCACCGCTGCCGGTCGTGGACCCGACCTGGAGAGGAGCGGCGGGACCGTGGACGATGGTCGCGTGACCACCGACCTCGCGAGCCGGGCGTGACGACGCTGCTCGGCCTCGACCTCACCGGGCGACGCGTGCTCGTCGTCGGTGCCGGGGAGGTCGGTATGCGCCGCGCGCACCGGCTCCGCGAGGACGGTGCCGCCGTGCTGCTCGTCGACCCGCGGCCGTCGGCGGACGCCCGCCACACCGCCGCCCACGGCGATGTCGCCCTGGTCGCGCGGTCCGTCGTGCCGGATGACGTCGACGGTGCCTGGCTCGTGGTGGCGGCGACCGACTCCCCGGCGGTCAACGCCGAGGTGGCGACCTGGTGCCTCGCCCGCCGGGTGTGGTGCGTCAACGCCACCGACGGCGGCGCCGGGACCGCCCGGGTCGCGGCGTCGAGCGCCCACGGCGACCTCGCCATCGGCGTCGTGTCGATGGGCGACGCAGACCCGCAGCGGGCGGCGGCCGTGCGCGACTCGCTGGCGCGGCACGTCGAGTCCGGTGCGGTCGACCTCCGGCGCCGCCGCCAGCGTGGGGGCCGCGTCGTCCTCGTCGGCAGTGGCCCCGGCGACACCGGGCTGGTGCCGGTGGCCGGGCTCGAGGCGCTGGCCGCGGCCGACGTGGTCGTCACCGACCGGCTGGGCGCCACCGGCCTGCTCGACCGGCTGCCCGTCGACGTCGAGGTCGTCAACGTCGGCAAGAGCCCCACCAACCACCCGGTGCCACAGGCCGAGATCAACGCCATCCTCGTCGACCGCGCCCTGAGGGGCCGCACCGTCGTCCGGTTCAAGGGCGGTGACCCCTACCTGTTCGGTCGCGGCGGCGAGGAGGTGCACGCCTGCCGTGCGGCCGGGGTCGAGGTCAGCGTCGTGCCCGGGATCACCTCGGCGTTCTCGGTGCCGGCGCTGGCCGGCATCCCGGTCACCCAGCGCGGTGTGTCCACGTCGGTGCATGTCGGCTCGGGTCACGCCGGGCCGGATGACGTGATGCTCGCCGCCGTGCTCGGCGGCAGCACGGTGGTGCTGCTGATGGCGGTGTCGGCCCTGCCCGGCATCTGCAAGGCGGCTCTGGCCGCGGGTGCGCCCGACGACCTCCCGGTGGCCGTCGTCGAGCAGGGGTCGACCGTGCGCGAGCGGGTGACGCGCGCGACCCTCGTCGACGCCGAGCAGGTCGTGGCCGACGCGGGGGTTCGCCCCCCGGCGATCGTCGTCATCGGGCGGGTGGCGGCGCCCGGGTTCCTCGACGACCCGGTCTGTGCGACGGCGATGTCGGACGGCGACGGCGACCCCCGGGCATGACCGACCCCGACCACGTCCTGGACCCTGCCCTGGGCCGGCTGCGCGCCGCATGGGGCTCGCGCGACGCGGTGCGTCACGTGGTCGAGCGCGGTTACGCACCGGCACTGGTGGACCTGTGACGGCGCTGGTGCTGTGCGCGCACGGGACGCGCGACGCCGGTGGGCGGGCGGTGGTGCGTGGTGTCGTCGACGCCGTGGCGGCGGCGCTTCCCGGGGTGGCGGTGCACGAGGCGTACGTCGACGTGCACGGTCCCGAGGTGGGCGAGGTCGTCGCGGCCGTGCCACGCGCCGACGGGACCGGGTGCTCGGCGGTGGTGGTGCCGCTGCTGCTCGCGGCCGGGTTCCACGTGCACGTCGACCTCGCGGACGCCGTGCGCTCCCGGCCCGACGTCGTCGTCTCCCCGGCGCTCGGCCCCGACGACCGGCTGGTCGATGTCCTCGTCGACCGGATGACGACCGCGGGCGTCGGCGCCGACGCCACGGTGGTCCTGGTGCCGGCCGGGTCGAGCGACGTTCGCGCGCAAGCCGACTCGGCCGAGATGGCCCGCCGGTTGGGTGAACGTGTCGGGCGGCTGGTGTCGCTCGGGTACGCGGCCGGTCCGTCGCCGTCGGTCGCCGAGGAGGTGACCCGATCGCGACGGGAGGGTGCGTCATCCGTCGCCGTGGTGTCGTACCTGCTGGCACCGGGGTTCTTCCAGCGTCGTCTCGAGCAGAGCGGTGCCGATGTCGTCACCGGTCCGCTCGCGCCCGACCCGCGCATCGTCGAGATCGTGCTCGACCGCTACCACGTGGCGATCGACGGCTCGTCGACGTCGTAGCGTCGAGAGATGGCGACACACAGCGGGGGCACCTCCTCTGCTCGGCGTGCTGCCGTACCCGGTCTGCCGAGCACGGATGGGGTGCTGGTGCTGCCGGACGGGCGGCGGGTGCGTGCTGCGTCGACGCGGTCGAGTCGCACCGGTGTGCCCGATCCCGACCTGGCGGTGGTGCTCGCCGGCCGACAGCCGGACGACGCGCCGTGGCCGGTGCTGTGGGTGCGCTGGCCCGACTTCCGGGTACCGGCGGATGCCGACGAAGCCCTCGAGGCGCTGCGTGTGGCCCATGTGACGGCGGCGGACCGCCGCGTCGAAGTCGGCTGCCGTGGCGGTGTCGGCCGGACGGGGACGGCCGTCGCAGTGCTCGCGGTCTTCGCGGGGCTGGCCCCGGGCGAGGCCGTGGCCTGGGCCAGACACCACCACCATCATCGGGCCGCCGAGACCCCGTGGCAGCGCCGCTGGGTCGAACGGGTCACCGTGCCCTGACCGCGCTGCACCTCGTCTTCGGCATCCGGAGTAGAAAGGCTCGGCATCCGGGGTAGAAATGCACCGACCCCCGACCCCCGACCCCCGACCCCCGACCCCGCCCACCGAGACCCCGGAGCGCATCATGCCCGTTCGCCCCTCGCCGTCCTGGCTCGCCGAGTCGGTGCTCTACCAGATCTACCCGCAGAGCTTCGCCGACGGCAACGGTGACGGTATCGGTGACCTGCCGGGGGCGCTCGAACGACTCGACCACCTGGCCTGGCTCGGCGTCGACGCGGTGTGGTTCAGCCCGCTGTTCGCGTCGCCGTTCGCCGACGCCGGCTACGACGTCAGCGACTACCTGTCGGTGGCCCCGCGCTACGGCACCGACGAGGACCTCGTGGCGTTCGTCGAGGCGGCGCGCGTCAGGGGCATCCGGGTGCTGCTCGACCTCGTCGCGGGGCACACCTCGGACCAGCACCGGTGGTTCCGCGAGTGGGCCGAGGATCCCACCGACCACCGGTACATCGGCAACGGCCGGGTCGGCGCCCCGGCGTCGGCCTGGGCGCCGGTTCCCGGGTCGCGCGGCGGGTACTACCTGCTCAACTTCTACCCGTGCCAACCGGCCCTGAACTTCGGCTACGCGCGCCCGGACGAGCGCGAACCGTGGCGCCAGCCGGTCGACGCCGACGGTCCGCGGGCGAACCGTGCGGCGCTCCGTGAGGTGATGGCGCACTGGTTCGCCCTCGGGGTCAGCGGCTTCCGGGTCGACATGGCGAACTCGCTGGTGAAGGACGACCCGGGCAAGGCCGAGACCGCCCGGCTGTGGGGCGAGATGCGCGCCTGGATGGATCGCGAACACCCCGATGCGGTGTTGCTCTCGGAGTGGGGTGACCCGGCCGTGGCAGTGCCGGCCGGGTTCCACGCCGACTTCTTCCTCCAGTTCGACCGGCCCGCGCTGCGCTCGCTGTGGCACACCGGCCTCGGCACCCACGACGCCGGCTGGAGTGATCCGGGCCGTTTCTTCTTCGACCCGGCCGGCAGCGGGGGCATCGACACGTTCCTGCGCGAGTGGCGGGCGGCCGTGGCGGCGATCGGCGACGGCGGTGGCCACATCGCGCTGCCCACCGCCAACCACGACTTCGCCCGGCTGGTCACCGGCCCGCGGACGGCCGACCAGGTGGCCGGAGCGTTCGTCTTCCTGCTCACCTGGCCGACGCTCCCGGTCGTCTATTACGGCGACGAGATCGGCATGCGATACGTCGACGACCTCCCGGACGTCGAGGGCAGCGTGCTCACGCCCACCCACAACCGGTCCGGGTCGCGCACCCCGATGCAGTGGGATGACGGCCCGGGCGCGGGTTTCTCGACCGCCTCGCCGGAGCGCTTCTACCTGCCGCTCGATCCGGACCCGGCGCGCCCGGACGTCGCCGCGCAGCAGGCCGACGAGGGGTCGCTCCTGCATCTCGTGCGGCGGCTCATCGCGCTGCGCCACGCGATACCCGCGCTGGGGACGGGTGGCGGCGTCGACGTGCTCCACGAGGGCTACCCCTTCGTGTACCGACGCGGCGGCACTCATCTCGTCGTCGTCAACCCACGTCGCGACCCGGCGTCGGCGCCCATCCCCCCGGGATGGGAGGGCGCGCGACCGCTCGAGGTGAGCGGCGTCGTCATCCGGCCGGCCCAGGTGGAGGTCGGTGGCTTCGGGTATGCCGTGTTCGAGCGCAGCTGAGCCGCAGGCGTTCTCGACGACCGTCGAATCCGCGAGGGGCCGGTCTCGGTCAGGGCGCCGGTCTCTTGTGCCGCACGCCTAGCGAGTGCTAGGTTGATGGGACGCGCTCGACGAGTGCAGGCGTGACCCCCGGCGTCCGGGTGTCGCTGCCGCTCGCCGGACGTCCGACCCGCTGCCCGGCGACCGGGCGGATCCGGGTGCCGCCATCCTGATGAGAAGTGAGTCCCGCATGCCTCAGACCGATCTGTCCACCTCGCCCGAGCGGCTCACCACCGCCTCGGGCGTCGCGTTCGTCCGCACGCCCGACAGCCGGTTCGACGGCCTGCCCGCGTGGCCCTACGAGCCGCGGTACGTCGAGATCGACGGCCTGCGGCAGGCGTACGTCGACCAGGGCCCGGCCGACGCCCACCCGATCCTGCTACTCCACGGACAGCCGTCGTGGGGGTACCTCTACCGCCTGATGATCCCGGTGCTGGTCGAGGCGGGCTATCGCGTCGTCGCCATGGACCACCTGGGCATGGGCCGGTCGGACAAACCGGTCGACCCGGACTTCTTCAGTTTCGACCTGCACGCCGACCGGCTGCGCCGATTCGTCGACCAGCTCGAGCTGCACCAGGCGACCCTCTTCGCCCAGGACTGGGGCAGCGTGCTCGCGATGTGGACCATCGCCCACGATCTCAGCCTGTTCTCGCGGATCGCGATCGGCAATGGCGGGTTCCCGCCGAACCCGCCGAGCTTCCGACTGCCGCCGGCCGACAACCCGCTGGTGGTCGGCTTCGGCCAGGTGCTGGAGTCGATGCCCGCGCAGCAGCCCCGCTTCTTCGACGACGACGGCAACATCGACATGGCAGCGCTCGGCGGCAACCTGATGCCGGATGCCGACGCCGTGGCCGACAGCGCCCAGTACTCCGACAGCATGGAAGGCGTCATGTTCGCCCAGTGGGCTGGCTACGCGGGCAACTCGGAGAGCTTCCGCCCTTCCGTCTTCGTCGAAGCGCTCACCTATCGCGACCTCGGAGCCGAGGCGCGGGCGGGATACGACGCCCCGTTCCCGACGCGGGAGTATCTGGCCGGGCCGCGCTCGTTCCCGCGATGCCTCAGCGATCTCCACGGTCGTACCGCGGAACCCAAGGAGGCCCTGAAGGGCTACCGAAAGCCGGTGCTGACGATCTTCGGTCGCAACGACCCGGGTCTGCTGAGCCCCGAGTCCGACGACCAGCCGTGGATCATCGAGAACATGCCGGGCGCCGCGGGCCAGGACCACCACGGGTACCCCGACGCGAGCCACTTCCTGCAGGAGGACAAGGGCGAGGACATCGCCCGCCGGCTGCTCGCCTTCATCGAAGGATCGGCGTGACGGTGGCGACGCGGTACGCCGCACGCTCGACCATCGTGGTCGCGCCGCCACATCCGCCTCATCCGACATCCGACCCGTCCGCAAGGAGAACGCCATGACCGTCGCCGGCACCTGGAACCTGACCATCTCGACCCCGATCGGCAAGCAGCAGGGCACGTTCGACGTCCAGGTCGACGGCACCGCGCTCAGTGGCACCGCGCAGGTGCTCGGCGGCACCGTCCCGCTCACCGACGGGTCCGCCGACGGAGACGCGATGCGGTTCACCGTCACCGTCACGAACCCGATGAGGATGGACCTCACGTTCGACCTGCTCGCTGACGGCGACACCGTGGCCGGCACGGTCAAGGCCGGGCCGATCGGCACGCAGAAGGTCGTCGGCGAGCGGGCCTGACGGCCGACGCCGCGTCGTGACCTCGTGCTCGGTGCCACCCGGCCGGTCGAGATCCCGGCCCGGATGGCACCCGGCAGCATGGGGCGTCTCCGCGCCTGTCGGCACGGTGGCCGATCAGCCCCACCCTCCGGCTCGGAGCAGGGCCGCGACCGCCGCGGCGCCCACCACGACGACGAGGAAGTTGGCGCGAAGCACCAGCAGCACGATCGCCGCTGCCAGAGCCGCAACCCGGGCGTCGAGCACGAGCGACCCGCCGTCGCCGGCGACGGTCTGCACCGCGACCAGCGCCGACAGCAGCGCCACGGGAAGCAGTGCGATCACCCGCGACCGTCGCTCGCCCTCGACCCAGCGCTCCGGCACGACGTAGCCGGCGAGCTTGAGCGCGAACGCGGCGGCGCAGGCGAGCAGCACCGTGGTCCACAGGCTCACGGCACCGGGTCCGATCCGGTGAGGCGGTCGTCATCCGCGCGTGGTGGTCCGGACCGTCCGCGGCGCCCCGCACCGACCGCCACCGCGGCGAGCGCGGCGAGGATGACGGGAACCCCGGCCGGGAGGAGCGGGCTGGCCAGCAGCGCGACGAATGCGGCGAGCACGGCGGTGGCGGTGGCGTCACCGCTGCGCAGCCGCGGCCAGAGCAGCGCGGCGAAGGCCGCCGCCGCGGCCGCGTCGAGGCCGAGCTCCCTCGGGTCGCCGACCGCGTTGCCGAGCAGCGCGCCGGCGAGAGTCATGAGGTTCCACAGGGCGAAGACCGCCAGCCCGGTGAGCCAGAAGCCGCGTCGCCGCAGCGGCGGCTCGGGTTGGGCCACCCCGACGGCGGTCGACTCATCGATGGTCAGGTGCGCCGCGATCAGCCGCCGCCACCCGTGCACACCGAGGAACCGTGCGGTCTGGAGGGCGTACAGCCCGTTGCGGACGCCGAGCAGGGACGACGTGGCGACCGCGGCGGCACCGCCGCCGCCGGCGCCGAGGATGCCGACGACCGCGAACTGGGATCCGCCGCTGAACAGCAGCACCGAGAGTGCCTGGGTCTGCCAGACGTCGAGACCGCTCGCCACCGAGAGCGCGCCGAAAGAGACCCCGTACGCGCCCGTGGCGGCACCGACGGAGAGGGACTGGCGAGTCACCTCGCGGCGGCGCACCGCGTCGACATCGCGGTCGCGGCCGAGGTGGCCACCAGTCGCGGGTGCCTCGCTCACGGCGACGTGTCGGTGAGCCGGGCGGTGAGCCGCACCTCGCGCACGGTGGCGCCGTCGTCCGCGACGACCCGGTCGCGGTAGGCGGCGTCAGGGGCCAGACCCGAGGAGCCGAGGAAGGCCCGGCCCGCCTCGTCGTCGGCGAGCAGCCAGGCGGCGACCGTCTCGGCACCGGCCTCGCGCAGCACGTCGACCGCGGCGTTGAGCAGCCGTGACCCGTGGCCCTGCCGGCGGGCGTCGGGATGGACCGCGAGCAGGGTCACCTCACCCTGTGTGGGGCCGGCGTCGGGATCCTGTGACGGACCCACGGCCACCACGCCCACGACCTGCTCACCGGCGCACGCCACGAGGAGCCGGTGCACCCCGGCCGGGGGAGCGGCCAGGCTGTCCCGCCACACCCGCGCGAAGGCCTCCGGCTCGAAGGCGGCGCACACGTCATCCGGGACCCGCCCGGTGTAGATCTCACGGAACACCACGGCCTGGACGAGCCCGACCGCCGGCGCGTCGTTCGGCCGCGCGGTGCGAACACTCGCGTCGGCGGTCGGGGCCGGAGCGTGCTCGTGGTCGTGGGCGGACACGGTCGCGACCCTACCGAGCCGTCGACGCCGGGCAGTGCTGCGGGCCGGACGGCGAGGCGAGGACGCGAGGCGAGGACGGCGAGGCGAGGACGACGCGGCGAGGACGGCGAGGCGAGGACGCGAGGCGAGGACGGCGAGGCGAGGACGACGCGGCGAGGCTAAGACGGCGCGAGGTCCACCGTCGAAGGTGAAGTACCTGCGCCGGCCGGCGGGGCCACGGCGCCTACAGTCGTCCGCATGTCTCTGCCGCTCCGCGTGGTGCCGGTGCCCGGGTACGGCGCCGAGGACGTACTCGTCGGCGCCGACGGCAAGGTCTGGACCGGCACGGTCGACGGCGCCGTCCACGTGCACGACCCGGTGGCCGACACGGTGCGCACCGTGGCCGCGACCGGTGGCCGGCCGCTGGGTCTGGAGTGGCTCCCCGACGGGCGCCTCCTGATCTGCGACGCCCATCGTGGGCTGCTCGCCCTCGACCTCGACAGCTCCGTGGTCGAGACGCTGGCCAGCGAGGACGACGGCGTGCCGTTCCTGCTCACCAACAATGCCGCCGTACAGGCCGACGGCACGATCTGGTTCAGCGACTCCAGCCAGGTGTGGGGCGTCGAGGACTGGAAGAACGACCTCATCGAGCACACCAGCACCGGGCGGCTGCTGCGCCGCACCACCGACGGCGCGGTCGAGCCGGTGCTCGACGGTCTTGCCTTCGCCAACGGGGTGGCCCTCACCAGCGCCGAGGACGCCGTGCTCGTGGCCGAGACCGGCACGTGCCGGATCCGCCGGCTCTCGCTCACCGGCGGCCGGCCGGGCCCGGCCACCACGTGG
>JBOFLR010000138.1:0-4935 GCA_051657965.1 Dermatophilaceae bacterium | reverse complement strand
GCGCCTCGGCCCGGGCGCGCGCGTGCCGCAGCATCGCGGGGCTGAGGTCGACGCCGGTGAGCACCACGTCGTCGCGGTAGTGCGGCAGGTTCAGGCCGGTGCCGACGGCGACCTCGAGGACGCGTCCGGTGGCACGCTCACCTAGCCACTCGCGGCCGCCGGTGAACCAGATGCGGTCGAACAGGGCGATCTGTCGGTCGTACGCCGGCGCGGCGTCATCCCAGACCCGGCGCTGCCGGTCGGTGCCCGACTCTCCGCGACGTCGTCTCGGCACCATGGACGACATGGTGCCCTCTCCAAAGTCCGGATGACGAAAGCCAGGTTCAGGCCATGCTGACGGCCGGTCACCCCGGACGTCCGGCTCATCCCGACGCCGACAGCCGGCCGGCCGACATCCGCTCGGGACGCGACGACCACGTCGACCTGAGCGGAGCAGCTCTCGGGGAGGCGAGCCGACCGTCAGGGCAGTCGAGGATCGCCGCCCAGGTTGCCGACCATTCTCCGCAGCACGTCGATGGCGACGGCATACTCGTCCTCGCCGACGCCGGCCTTCATGGCGCGGTGCGTCTCGCCGTTGCGCTCCTGGGCACGCTGGAGCCGCTCTGCTCCCTCATCGGTGGCGACGATCGCCTCGCCATCGGCCCGGACCCAACCTCGCTCCATCAGCCTGTCGAGCTCCTTCCCGACGTCCCGCCCCTCCTCGGCGGCGCTGTAGGGCGTCAGCTCCTCGATCAGTCCTTCGCCCGTCCACGCCCTCGACGTGTCGACCACGCGACCGAGAACCCACCACTGCGGTTGGGTGAGGTCGTTCACGGCAAGGCTCTCGCGAAGGGCCGCGGCGATGCGCCGGTACGCCTCGCCGGTCCAGTATCCGATGGGTTGAGCAGCCAACTCGCGTTGCGTGGAGGTCTCCATAGGTTGATCGTCCGACCTCAACCTTGGTGGACGTCAAGGCGTGGCTGGGCGTCGCCTCGCGCCTAGGGACAACGTTCTCGGCTCGGCTCGGCTCGGCTCGGCTCGGCTCGGCTCGGCTCGGCTCGGCGCACCGCACTACGGTGGGCGGTGTGACCGACCTCGCTGCCGATCGTGCCCGCCTGCTCGAGATCGTCAAGGACAAGGCCGTCGTGCACGGCCGGGTCACCCTGTCCTCCGGTCGTGAGGCCGACTACTACGTCGACCTGCGCCGGGTCACCCTGGACGGCGAGGCGAGCCCGCTCGTCGGACGGGTGATGCTCGGTCTCACCGCCGACCTGGGCTACGACGCGGTCGGCGGTCTCACCCTCGGTGCCGACCCGGTGGCGACGGCGATGCTGCACGCGGCGGCCGCGGCCGGCCGGCGGCTCGACGCGTTCGTCGTGCGCAAGGAGGGCAAGGCGCACGGCCTGCAGCAGCGCATCGAGGGCCCGTCGGTGGCGGGGCGGCGGGTGCTCGTGGTCGAGGACACCTCGACCACCGGAGCCTCACCGCTCGATGCGGCGCGCGCCGTCGAGGAGGCCGGCGGCACGGTGGTGGCCGTCGCGACGATCGCCGACCGGGCCACCGGCGCCGCCGAGAAGCTCGCCGCCGCGGGCTTGCAGTACCGGCACGTCTTCGGGCTGGGCGACCTCGGCCTCGCCTGACCGCCGACTCGGACGCCGCCCCGCCGGGGTGTGGATCGCGCCCCGTCGGGGGTACGGATGGCGCCCCGCCGGGCCTAGGATCGGCGCAGCCGACCCCGGGAGCCCCCGTCATGACCCTCACCATCGTCCTCGTCGTCATCCTCGTCATCGTGCTGGCCGTGCTCGGGTGGGCGGTCGGCAGCTACAACGGGCTGGTCAAGCTGCGCAACCTCGTCCAGGAGGCGTGGCGCCAGATCGACGTCGAGCTGACCCGCCGTCACGACCTCATCGACAACCTCGTCGAGACGGTCAAGGGCTACGCGGCGCACGAGCGCGGCACGCTCGAGGATGTCGTGCGGGCCCGGTCGGCCGCGATGGCTCCCGGCCAGTCGCCGGGCCAGCAGGCCGAGAGCGAGAACATGCTCAGCCAGGCGCTCGGCCGGCTGTTCGCGCTCTCCGAGGCCTATCCCGACCTGAAGGCGAACCAGAACTTCCTCGAGCTCCAGGAGGAGCTGACCTCCACCGAGGATCGCATCGCCTCGGCCCGCCGGTACTACAACGCCACGGTGCGCGACCTCAACACCAAGGTCGAGACGGTGCCGTCGAACATCATCGCCGGCATGTTCTCGGTCGGCCGGGCGGAGTACTTCGAGGCGGTCGGCGAGCAGCGCGAGGCACCGCGGGTCGACTTCGGCCAGCGCGGCGACACCCCGCCCGCGTGACCCCAGAACCCCGCGTGACCGCCAGAACCCCCGCGTGACCGCCAGAACTGTCGCGACCAGACGTAGTTGCTCATGACGTTGGTGACGAGTTGCGGGATCCGGAGCATCCCGCCGGCTCCGGAGGTAGCCGCGTACTCATGGAGCTATAGCGCCCTGACTCGGCGGGATGCACCTGACTCCGCGGGAGGTTACGTTACCTCCGCCGCTCTCGCGGTTCTACGGGGTCTGTCACGAGCAGTCCGAGATGGGTGGCGACGGCTGCCATCGTCGTGTCGTGCGTCGCCACCGTGACCGGCTCTCCGATCAGCAGCGCCGTCGCCAGGTGCAGAGCGTCGAGGGTCCTGATGTGCCGCTCGATGGACTCGGCGACGGTGTGGGTCTCGCGGCTGATGTCGAGCATGCCCACGCGGTCGAGAAGCGGTGTCCCGTCGAGGGTCGGCCGGCCGTCGCGCCGGAGCACTCGGATGACCTCCGTGCGCAAGAGCCGGGAGGACACGAAGGTGGCTCCCGGTGTCTGCATCCAGGACTGCAGCCGTTTGCGTTCGGGGACGTCCAGGATCGTGCGGAGCGCCACCGAGGAGTCGAGGTAGACCAGCCGTGCGGGCACCGGGTCAGTGGCTCCCGCGTATCTCGTCGAGCAGCGCGTCGACCTCGGCGTCCGTGTACGCCGGTCCGCCTGGGCGGCGAGGCCACGGAGCTGGCTCCGGCGCCGGAGGCGTGTACCGTCCCCCGCGCTCAAGGCGATCCAGCGGAGTGTCCGGGTCGCGTACCGTACTCACCCGCCAGCGCGGCGTGCCTCGCTCGGTCACGACCACGTCGTTCACCTCGGTGACTTGATCGAGCACTGCCGCGGTGCGTTGGTTCAGCTCGCGCTTGGTGACCTTCTGCATCCGTCAATTGTAGTACCAATGTCAGACATATCCCGATCAGGAGCGTCCCGCCGGCTCCGGAGGTTGCTGCGTACTCATGGAGCCATAGCGCCCTGACTCGGCGGGATGCACCTGACTCCGCGGGAGGGTGAGGGCGAGTGCAGGATCGCGGTCGTCGCCAGCCGTGCCGGGTCGGCTCAGTCGAGCGTCAGGCCGAGTCGTCGGCGGGGAGGACGAGGGCGTAGACGTTCCACGGCCGGGCACCCTCGGGGTGGTCGCGACTGGTGCGCCCGCGGTAGGAGCGGACCACCTCGAGCAGCCGGTCGCGCACCTCGCGCTCCTCGGCATCGGTGAGCCAGAGCCGACTGTGCGACGTCATCCCCTGGTCTTCGCCGTCCTGGACCTGCCGGGCGAGCCGATCGAGGTCGTCGCCGAGCGAGCCGAACCAGGTGTGGACCGACAGCCGGCTCGCATCGAGCCCGGCACGGCGGTGCGCTTCCGGAGTGACAGTGAGCGTGTCGGCCGTTGCCTTCCACGGGCGTTCGCGCCCGTCGCCGCTATCGACCCGCTCGACGACCCCCCACTTCTCGAGAGCCCGGAGGTGGTAGCTCATCGCCGATGGTGTCAGCCCGGCGAGCCGCGCCGCCTCGGTGGCGGTCAGCACCTCGCCGGAGAAGAGCTCCGTGACCAGTTGTTGTCGGGCTGGGTGTGCCAGTGCTCGAAGGGCTCGAGGGTCGGTGATGCGCAGCTCGCTACGCCGTCGGCGTCTTGCCATGAGCCGCATGCTAGTTGCTGTTCAAGACGTGAAGCAGTACTTTCATAAGTATGAAGGACTCGCTTCAAGAATTCAGAAGACCGCTGGTCCGGCCGACAGTGCGAGTGATCCTGGGCGCCTCGGCAGTCAGCCTGATCGGCGATGCGATGGCCATGGTCGCGCTCGTGCTGCGCGTGCACGGCGCAGGTCACGGGCCCCTCGCGGTCACCGCACTGCTGCTGTGCTTCGCGGCGCCGGTCGTGTTGACGATGGGCATCGCCGGCGCGCTGGCCGACCGGGTCGACCCCCGGCGGCTCCTCGCGACCACGGCACTTGTCCAGGCGGCCGCGGCCGGTGGACTGGCCGTCGTCGACGGGCTGCTTGCCACGTTCGCCCTGGTGGCCCTCCTCCAGACAGCCTTCGCGCTCGGCAGCCCGGCGTGGACGACCGTGGTGCCGTCGCTCGTCGAGCCCGAGGATGTCGGACGGGTCCTGTCCGTTCAGCAGGCACTGCGCGGCGTGGCCAGCCCGGTCGGCGCGGCCCTGGGCGGTCTCCTCGTGCAGACCCACGGCGCAGGCGCCGCACTCGCGGCCAACGCCGCCACCTTCCTCGTCCTGGCCGCCGGGGCCGCGGCGACCCCGGCCCGGCGCGAACCTCGCTCGACGAACCGGGCGGATGGCGGGGGCCGGGCGGCGGGTCCCGCCGCCCGCGCGGGCGGCGCGCGGGCGGCATCCGGACTACGTAACTTGTCGAGCACCGTGCTTCCGCGCGACGGAGTGGCCGCACTGCGCACGCGCCCGGTCGCCTGGGTGCTGGTCATGGCGCTGCTGCCGTTCATCGTCGTGCTGGAGTCGGTGAACGTCGTCGAGGTGTTCCTCGTGCGCGACGTGCTCGGTGCGAGCCCGGCCCAGTACGGTGCGGCGGATGCCGTGCACGGTGCCTCCGCGGTCGCCGGTGCTCTCGCGGCGGGAACGGTCACCAGGCGGCCCACC
>JBOFLR010000137.1:0-6647 GCA_051657965.1 Dermatophilaceae bacterium | reverse complement strand
CCCCTCGGCCCGACGCCCGCGTTCGCGCGCCCGATTCTCGGCGCTTCAGGAGTCGCTACAGCCGAGGCGGTCGAGAAGTCCGAGGGTCGGGTGCGGCCCGGTGACCTCGTCGGGCTCAGTGGACTCCAGGCCGCTCACGACAACGAGCTCGCGGGCGCTGCTGGGTATGCCATCGAGGCCGTCGATCTCGACACCGAGCAGTCGCGTCGCCTCCATGAGGCGGCTGCGCGAGACGGCACTCCGCTGCGGACCACATTGAACGAGACGCACCAGCTGGCAGCCGAAGCCGCGCTCGAGAACCTCGAGCCGGCCAGTTCTCTCGTCGCCATCCGGCCGTCCGACGGGCATGTCCTGGCCGCTGCGAGCGGGCCGGGGAGCAAGGGGTACTCCACGGCCACACTCGGCCAGTACGCTCCGGGCTCGACGTTCGAGTCGGTGTCGGCGCTGGCCCTGTTGCGGTCGGGGCTCCGTACGACAAGCGTGGTGGACTGCCCGTCGACCACCAGTGTCGACGGCCGGACGTTCAAGAACTTCGACGACTACCCACCTGACCGGCTCGGCCGCATCTCGCTCCGCACGGTCGTCGCGAACTCGTGCAATACGGGCCTCATGCAGCAGCGGGGCCGGTTGGGGCCGCGGTCGCTCCCTGATGCGGCCACGTCGCTCGGCCTGACGGCGGAGCCGAGGCTCGGCGTGCCGGCGGCGCTCGGCAATGTCCCCGCGCCGGGTACCGACGTCGAGAAGGCAGCGTCGATGATCGGTCAAGGCAAGGTTCTCTCGACTCCGCTCGGCATGGCGACCGTCGCGGCGAGCCTGGCTCGGGGCTCGGCGGTGTCTCCGGTGCTCGTGCTCGGCGACGCCACCCCGACGCCGCCCTCGACGGCGACGCTGAGCGCGTCCGAACACACGCAGATGCTCGACATGCTCCGCGCCGTCGTCACCGAGGGCGGAGCCACCTCGCTCCGCGACGTGCCGGGCGAGCCGGTACGTGCGAAGACCGGAACGGCCGAGTACGGCGAGATCGGCGCCGATGGAAAGCTCGCCACGCACGCATGGATGATCGGGATGCAGGGGGATCTCGCCATTGCGGTGTTCGTCGAGACAGGGCGAGGGGGCAGTAGCGTCGCAGGACCTGTGCTCGAGGACTTCCTCCGACGGATCGGGCCGGCGTAGGGCTCACCCGAACGCGCAGTGTCCCACACAGAGTCGGGGTGACAGGATTTGAACCTGCGACCTCTTCGTCCCGAACGAAGCGCGCTACCAAGCTGCGCCACACCCCGTGGCAAGCGCCGCTCCACCGGAGCGGCGCGGTCCCGAGGATAGCGGACGCCCGCGCAGCATCCGAAATCGGTTCGGCGGCGCGCGAAGGTGTCGGTCCTTCGACGTCAGGAGTCGCGCGACACCAGCGTGAGCAGGGTCGCCTCGGGCCTGCAGGCGAAACGCACCGGGGCGTACGGCGACGTGCCCAGACCGGCCGATACATGAAGCCAGGCCGCGTGCTCGGGCGCGGTGGATGACGGCGCCGCGCCACCGTGCCGACCGGCCCGTCCCGCACCTGGCCACCAGCGTGACACGCCCTTGGCGCGGCGGGTGTCGAGGTCGCTGTTCGTGACGAGTGCGCCCCAGAGCGGCACGGCCAGCTGCCCACCGTGGGTGTGCCCCGCGAGCACGAGCGATGCGCCGTCGGCGACCATGGCGTCGAGGACGCGCTGATAGGGAGCGTGGGTGAGCCCGACGGTCAGGGCGACGTCAGTACGGGCCGTGCCGGCGATCTCGGCGTACCGGTCGAACTCCACGTGCGGGTCGTCCACTCCGACCAGCTCGACCCGGTGGTCACCCATCGTCACCACCGACCGGGCGTTGTTCAGGTCGGCCCACCCGCCGGCGCGCAGGCCGTCGACGAGCCGGGCGACGGGCAGGTCGATGCGCCTCGGCGGTGGTTCGGCGTGGCGCCGGGTGAGGTAGCGAACCGGGTTCTTCGGCACCGGGCCGAAGTAGTCGTTGGAGCCGAGCACGAAGGCCCCCGGTCGTTCGAGCAGCGGTTCCATGGCGCGCAGCAGCGCCGGCACCGCGTCGACGTGTGCGAGGTTGTCACCGGAGTTGACGACGAAGTCGGGCTCGAGGCCGGCGAGCGCTCGTACCCAGGCGACCTTCCCGTCCTGGCCCGGAGTCAGGTGCAAGTCGGACACCTGCAGCACCCGGACCGGCGCGGACCCCGGTGGGAGCACCGGCACGGCGAACCGGCGCAGGGCGTACCAGGTGCGCTCGAGCAGGGCGGCGTAAGCGACGCCCGCGACACCGGCAGCGGCCAGCCCGCCCAGGGTCCGCATCACGGTTCGCGCCACATCTTCCATCGGCACATCCTCGCAAAGTCGCCGGCGACCCGCGGCACCGCCGGGTGCGAGACTGGCCGCATGACCGACTCCCTCAAGACCCGGCTCCAGCAGGACCTCCACGACGCCATGCGGGCCCGAGACTCGGTGCGCTCGGGCACGCTGCGGATGGCGCTGACGGCGGTGACGACTGCGGAGGTCGCCGGTGAGGAGGCGCGTGTGCTGGGCGACGACGAGGTGCTGCGCGTCATCGGCAAGGAGGCCAAGAAGCGCAAGGAGGCGTCGGCCGCCTACCGCGACGCCGGCCGCACCGAGCTGGCCGACCGCGAGGACGCCGAGCTGTCCGTGCTCGAGGGCTACCTCCCGGCCCAGCTGACGGATGACGAGCTGCGCACCGTCGTCGAGCGCGCCGTCGCGGCGACGGGCGCCACAGGCATGCCGCAGATGGGTCAGGTGATGAAGGCGGCGCAGACCGAGGTGGCCGGTCGCGCCGACGGTGGCCGGGTCGCGGCGATCGTGCGCGAGGTGCTCGCCACGCGCTGACCGACCGCACGCTGCCAGACCGGCGGCCGGGCCACTGTCTCGTTGAGCGCAGTGTCGGCTGTCGGCGCGCGGGCGCAGCGTCGGCTACCAGCGCGTGGCGGTCGCGGTGTGTCGGCGTGGCCGCGTCAGCCGCCGCCGGGCGGGGGCGGTGTGCGCGGTGGCCTGCCGGGTTTGCCCGGCCTGTCAGGGCCGGGCGGGATCCCGATCGGTGGGGGCTGCTGCACCGGGACCTGGCCGGTCGAGAGGTAGAGCCCGATGTCGGCTCCCTTGAGTGCCGAACCGGCCGGGCTGGTGAAGACGACGGTGCCGGCGGGCTGCCCGGAGTTGACCCGGCTCTCGACGTGGCTGGTGAAGCCCGCACGGGAGAGGATGCCGGCGGCGTCGCCGCTGCTCCGGCCGACGACGTTCGGCAGCGGGTCGAGGTTGCCTCGGCGGATCGCCTCGGAGGGGCGAGGAAACTGCTTGACCGGCATGCCGACCGTGACCGTCTTGAAGATCTTGCTCCACATGGGCGCGGCGACCGTGGAGCCGAAAATCCGGTCAGGGCAGCCGTAGGAGCCGAAGCATTTGCCCCTCAGCGATCGGAGTTGGCGGTTGGTGCTGGCCTCGAGGTTGCCGACCCAGACGACCATGGCGAGCTGCGGGGTGTAGCCCGAGAACCACAGCTGGTTCTGGTTGTCCGTCGTACCGGTCTTGCCGGCCACAGGGCGAGAGCCGCCGCTCCACACCCTCCTGACCGGGCCGTCCTTCACCACACTTTGCAGCAGGTCGCTGACGCCCGCTGCGACGTCGGCCGAGATCACCTTCTTGCACTGCGGGCCGGGGACCTTCACCTCTTTGCCGTCGGCGGTCGTGATCGAAACGACCGGGTTCGGCTCGCAGTACTTCCCGCCCGCGGCAAGAGTGGCGATCGAGCTGGCCACACTGAGCGGCGTGGACTCCCCGGCGCCAAGCGCGATGCCGGACAGGCTGTCGGAGATGGGCTTGTCGTCGGCACGATGCAAGCCCATCTTGACCATGGTGTCTCGCACCGAGCAGGCGCCCAGCTGGGTGTTCAGCTTGACGAAGAAGGGGTTGGACGAGTCGGTGATCGCCTTGCGGAACGTGAGCGTGCCACCGGTCTCGTAGTCGTTCGTCACCTTGTACTGCCGCTCACCGAAGCCGCACTCGTCGCGGATCTGATCCTGGGTGAACACCATCGGCGTTTCCTGGGTCACCCTGGGAATGGTCAGCTTGGATTCGAGCGGCATCCCACGTTCGAGAGCCTCGGTGAGGGCCCAGATCTTCGCGGTCGAACCGATCTGGTAGCCGTAGGGGCCGCCGCCGTACTTCTGATCGACGCTGATGTTGGTCTGGTACTTCTGGAAGTCGTTGGCCTGCGCCATCGCGAGGATTTTCCCGGTGCCGGGCTCGACGATCGACACCGCGCCACCGAGGTTCTGCTTGTTGGTGACGGGCACCGCCTTGACCAGCTCGCTCTGGGCCGCCTGCTGCATCGACGGCTTGAGCGTCGTGCGGATGGTGAGCCCTCCCTGGTTGATCAGCTTGAGCCGCTCGGCCGGGGTCTTGCCGAGCACCGCCATCTGCGGCGACTTCTGCAGCCACTCCATGACGTAGGCGCAGAAGTACGGCTGCGGCGAGCGGAAACAGGTGCCCTTCACCGGCTTCTTCTTGATCATCGACGTCACCGGCACCTTCTTCGCGGCGGCGACCTGCTCGGCGGTCGCGAAGCCGAGCGCCTGCATCCGGTTCAGCACCTGGTCACGCCGTCGCTGGGAGTCCTTCGGGTTGAGCACCGGGTTGTAGTCGGTGGGCAGCTGCACGATGCCGGCGAGCAGTGCCGACTGGTTGATGTCGAGCTTGCTCGCGCTCACGCCGAAGTAGTTGAGTGCAGCCGCCTCGACGCCATAGGCCTGGTCGCCGTAGTACACGAGGTTGAGATAGCCCTCGAGGATCTGCTCCTTGGTGTAGTTCTCCTCGACCTCGACCGCGTACTTGAGCTCCTGGAGCTTGCGGCCGATGCTTTCCTCGGTGGCCGCTTTGATGGCCGCCTTGTCGCCACGGCGGTTGGCCTCGTCGACCTGGGTCACCTTGACGTACTGCTGGGTGATCGTCGATGCGCCCTGGACGTCACCGCCCTTGGCGTTGGACAAGATCGCCCGGGTGAATCCTCGCGGGTCGAGCCCGCCATGCTCGTAGAATCGTGAGTCCTCGATCGCGATCTGCGCGTTCTGCATGTTCTTCGAGATCTTGGACAACGGCACGACGATGCGGTTCTCGTCGTACGGGTTGGCGATGACCTTGCCGTCGGCGTCGAGGATGCGCGACTGCTGAGCCAGCGGCGACGACGCGAGATCACTCGGCAGGTCCTCGAAGAACTCGACCCCTCCCTGGGCGGCCTGCCCCGCTGCCCCGACCGCCGGGATGGCGAGGCCGGCCATCAGCAGCCCGGCGATGGTGCTGAGCACCACGAAGCCGAGCAACATGCGCAGCACGGCAGAGACATTCTGGGCACGACCCTCCATGGCATCAGGGTAACGCCCCGCGCTGGATGCTGCCGGGAGCCGAGCCAGGCCGGCGGAGCACCCTCCGAGCGGGCTTTCCAGCGGGCCGGCATCAACCGTTCGTCCATGGCGTCGACTCAGCCGTTCGGCCCCCGGCTCGACCGGTTCGGACGATGGTCCGGACCTGCTCGTCATCCCTACGGTTTCCCCAGGTCGAAGGGCTCAGGGGACTTCGAGTGACACGACCGTGAACGACGAAAGATGGTGACGTCGATGAGCATCGCTGCCGAGACCGGTGTAGCGGAGTCCATCTGGGTGGGCGACTGGGCGACCCAGGGCCGGTGCGCCGGCTCCGACCCCGACGCGCTGTTCGTGCAGGGCAAGGCCCAGCGCAGCGCCAAGCTCATCTGCCGGGGCTGCCCGGTGGTGGCCGAGTGCCTCGCCGACGCCCTCGACAACCGCACCGAGTTCGGTGTCTGGGGCGGGATGACCGAGCGCGAGCGTCGCGCCCTGCTCCGCCGCCGGCCCGACGTCGCCTCGTGGGCCGCCGTGCTCGCCTCCGCCAAGACCGGATCCGCGAGGAGCGCCATCGCCTGACCCCACACACTTCCCTCGGCGGGACCGGACCCCTGCACGCCGTTCGTGGCATCCCCCTGCAGCCGCGAGAGGCGCTGGTCCCGCCGAGGGTCGTAGCTCCCCCGGAGGGCCGACACCCCTGCAGCTCGACGTGGCACCCCTGCAGCCACGAGAGCAGTCGGCCCCCGGGGGTCTCCTCGTCCCGGCGGATGTCAGTCGGTCAGGGCCGCGGCGACGGTGCGCAGGCCGTCGAGGTCGTGGATGTCGGTGGCCGCTGCGGGAACGGTCGACATCGGGATGCCGGGGTGACCGGCCGCGAACCGCCGCACGTACCCCTCGTGCCGACCGGCGGTGGCGGCGAGGTCGGCGTGCAGGCGGAGCAGCGCCGCGGTCTGCCGGGCGGAGTCGGCGAGGTCCGGGCTCGACTCCTGGTCGGCCGTGTCGGCCGCGCGCCCACCTGGTCCGCGTCGTTCCCGGGCCGGCGCCGCACTCTCCACCAGCTGCTCGGCCCCGGCGGCGGCGCGGGCGCCGGTCAGCGCCGGCGCCGCGAGCGTCTGCACCCGGTTGACGACGACGCCGGCGAGCGGCATCCGTTCACTCGTCAGGCGCTCGACGAAGTAGGCCGCCTCGCGCATCGCGTCGCGCTCCGGGGTGGCGACCACGACGAACGACGTGGTCGGGTCCTGGAGCA
>JBOFLR010000136.1:0-3136 GCA_051657965.1 Dermatophilaceae bacterium | reverse complement strand
GCACCGACTTCGGGCTGCGCCACGCCGCATGGACCTCCCGCTTCACCGACGCGTCACGGCAGGCGGAGTCGTACCGGCACGGCCGGGTGCTGCTCGCCGGGGATGCCGCGCACGTGCACCCGCCGCAGAGCGGGCAGGGCCTGAACACCGGCGTGCAGGATGCCGTGAACCTCGGCTGGAAGCTGGCCCGGGTGGTCACCGGCAGGGCACCGGAGAGCCTGCTCGACAGCTACCACGCCGAGCGTCATCCGGCCGGGGCGCGGGTGCAGGAGGTGGTGATGGCGCAGGTCGCGCTCGGGCGGAGCGACGAACGGCACGACGCGCTGCGCGGCGTGGTCGGCGAGCTGCTGGCCGTCGACGACGCCCGCCGCGCCGTCGCGGCCCGCATCTGCGGGCTCGACGTGCACCACGACCTCGGCGGCGACCACCCGCTCGTCGGACGACGTATGCCCGACCTCGACCTGGTCATCGCCGACGAGCCGACCACGGTCTACGCCCTCATGCACGACGCCCGGCCGCTGGTCCTCGTGCTGGGCGGCGCCGGTGGTGAGAGAGGTGGCCACATCGGAAGGCGCACCACCGTCGACCTGCCGAGCGCTGCTCATGGCGACGTGGTCGTCGAGCGGGCGGTGGCGGATGACGTCTGGCACCTTCCCGTGGTCGGTGAGGTGGCCGCCCCGGCGGCGGTCGTCATCCGACCCGACGGTCACGTGGCCTGGGCCGGCGACCCTTTGGATGTCGCTCTCGCGCAGGCGGTCTCCACCTGGTTCGGCACAATGTCACTGAACTGACCGCCGAGCCTGCACCTGCTTTCACCCGACACGTCCGGGTCGACGTCGAGCACGCACGGTCAGCAGTCGAACGCCTGCCAGCACAGGTGGTTGCGCAGGCGCTGGTCGTCGAGCACGAGCTCGCGGATCGCGCCGGGAAGCTGCGCGCGCTGCCACCGGCACTCCTCCCGTCCGGCGCGTTCGGCCTCACCGTCGGGGGCGGCGGCCCGGACCGCCTTGACGGCGTAGGCCGCGGCACCCAGCTCGTGCGCGGCGACGTGCGCCACCACCGCGGCCTGGCCGGCGGCGTACGCGGCGAACCGCGGTGCGCCGCGTAGGTCTCGGGCCGCACCCATCGCGTGGCCGCCGGCAGCCCGCGCCTGCATCATCGGCACCTCGCCGCGCACCCATCCGCGCAGCTGCGCGAGCGCGTCCCGCGGCCGCGGGTCGTCGGGCCGGGCCGACTCGAACAGGCCGATCACGCGCTCGGCGCACGTGGCGGCCCACAGCGCGAGCAGCTGGTGGTCGGGGTCGCTCAGGCTGCCGCCGCGCCGGATCGTGACGAACCGCGGGTCGCGCACCGGAGGAAGGATCACCGATGACGCCTGCTCACGAGGACCGTCCCGACGGACTGCGTGGGCGCCCGCGGCGACCGTCCTGCTCGGCTGCCCTCGTCATCCGACACGTTCCGACGATACGGCCACCGCGGACACCGTCACCGCGACCGGATGTCGACGGGGCCGGTCCGCGCGAGGGTGGACGGTGGTCAGGCGGGCCAGGTCGGTGACCGGCCGAGCAGGGCGACGATGCGGTCGAGGGGCGGGGCGTCATCCGGCACCGCGACGGCGGGGCCGAACGGTGAGCCGGGCGCGCGGCGCGACTCGTCGTCGGGTAGCTGCTCGCAGAGTGCGAGCACCGGGCCGGCGATGTCGTCGTCGACGGTGAGGGGGATGCCGAGGGTGCGGGCGAGGTCCCAGGCGTGGGCGACCGAGTCGACGAGCTGCATCATCACGGCCTGCTCGCCGGGGAACTCCTGCTCACGGGTCAGCAGCGGCAGCGCGAACGACCGCTGCAGCACCTCGGGCTCGGCGAACGCCGCGACCAGCAGCTCGGTGGCGGCGACGTAGTCGGCCACGGGGTCGGCGCGGTGGAGGTTGCCGGCCCAGACGGCCAGGTCGGCACCCCGGCCCTGCGCGGCGGCGGCGAAGCCGAGGTTCTCGGTCGTCATGTGGTCGAGGAGCCGGCGGAGGTCCCACCCCGCGCACGGCGTCGGGAGGGGCAGCTGGTCAAGGGTGGCCCGGGTGGCGAGCTGGACGGTCTGCCGCGCCGCCCTCGCCTGGCGTGCGACTAACTCATTGGTAGGCATGCATAGATCGTAAGTGAACGCTTACTATCTGGCAATCGGTACCGTTGCGTCATGGGGACGAGTCCGCGGCCCGACCTGGCAGCGATGCTCGGCCCGTTCGGCCGGGCGCTGATCGGGATGGAGCGCCCGATCCTCGAGGCGAACGGGCTCTCGATGTGGGGATACGCGGTGCTGCTCGCTCTCGGCGAGGAGCCGGTGCGCACCCAGGCGGCGGTGGCCGAGATGATCGGGGCCGACAAGACGCGGATCATCGCCGACCTCGATACCTTGCAGGATCGGGGAATGATTGCGCGAGAACCCGATCCGGCAGACCGGCGCGTGCGGATGGTGTCGATCACCGCGAAGGGACGGCGTACGCGCCACCGGGTCCAGACCGCCATCCAGCGGCGCGAGGAGCTGATGCTGGCCCAGTTCTCGGCGGCCGACCGGAACGCGTTCCTCCGCGTGGCCCGGACCCTGGCCGATCAGGCCCGGGCCGGCGAGCTGCCGCACCCAGGGCCAGCGCCCGAGAAGTGAGTTGCGGCCCGGTGGTGCGACCCACTGCGATGAGGGAATGACGACAACGCTGAGCACACCACGGGTCGACCACCTCGGCGAGGTCGTGCGGGCGCTGCAGGAGTGGCAGCGGAGCGGATCACCGGTGCAGCTTCATCCGGGAGACGTCGGCTGGTACTGGCGGCTCGGGGCCCCGGCCACCGCTGCGGCGCTTCGCGTCTGGAGCACCGACGGCAACGCCGTGGCCGTCGGGCTCCTCGACGGCCCGGCCCTGCTCCGGCTGGCCTTCGCGCCGGATGCCGAGCACGACGCGGTTCTCGCGCGACAGCTGGTCGCCGACGTCGGGTCGCCGGAGCGGGGCGTGCTGCCACGGGGTGAGGCGGCCGTGGAGCTACCGGTCGGAGCGCTGGCACACGACCTGCTCGGGGAGGCCGGATGGGCGCTCGACGAGCCCTGGACGGTGCTGCGGCGCGACCTCACCGAGCCGGTCGACGACCCTGGGACT
>JBOFLR010000135.1:0-3427 GCA_051657965.1 Dermatophilaceae bacterium | reverse complement strand
CTCGCCGCGCGCGTCGGCGTCACCACGCATCTGCTCCGAGCGTGGGAGAACCGTTATGGGCTGCTGCGGCCGGGGCGCTCGTCGGGAGGCTACCGGCTCTACGGCCCCGATGACGAACGGCGGGTCCGGGAGGTCGTGGCCCTCCGCGAGCAAGGTGTCAGCGCGGTCGAGGCATCACGCCGCGTCCTCGCCGCCGAGCGCAACGGGACCTCGGCGGTCGACCTCGACGCTCTTCCGCAGACAGCGGGCCGCGGTCCATCGTGGGTGCCGCCCGCCACGGTCGAGCCCGACGCGCCCGCCGGTCTGCGCACCGATCCGCCGCTCCTCGTCGCCCAGCTGCTCGACGCGGTCTCCGCTCTCGACGAGGACCGCGCTCACGCCGTGCTCGACATCGCCTTCAACGAGCGTTCCATCGAGAGCGCGGTCGTGGATGTCCTCGTACCGTTCTTCGTCCGGGTCGGAGAGCAGTGGGAGCTCGGCCGCATCGGCATCGCCCAGGAGCACTTCGCCAGCAGCCTGGTGCGCCGCCGGCTCAGTGCACTCTCGCTCGCCTGGGGTGTCGGCGCCGGGCCGCTCGCCGTGCTCGCCTGTCCCCCCGGTGAGTTCCACGACATCATCCTGCTGAGCTTTGGAGTGTTGCTCGGCCGGGCCGGCTGGCGCATCCGCTATCTCGGCCCCGACACCCCGATCCCCTCGGTGGCTGCCGCCGCGAAGCTGGCGAAGGCCGATGCCGTGGTGATCGCCTGCCGTCGGCCCTCCGGCTTTCGCGCCCACTCCGCCGCGCTGCGGCACCTGGGCCAGGACCACCCGGTGTGGCTGGCCGGCCGCGGTGCCACACCGCGAGTGCTGGAGGAGGTCGAGATGCACCATCTCGGGCCCGATCTCGTGGCAAGCGTCGCCGAGCTCACCGAGCACGCCCGAGGGCGGCGACGTTTCCCCGATCACGTGGGTTCGCTCGATCTCGAACCCCACCCCGAGGACGCGCCGGCTCCGCCGAGTGCCGACGAGTACGCTCCGTCGGGCAACGGGTCCACCCCCGCTCCGTCGGGCAACGGGTCCACCCCCGCTCCGTCGGGCACGGAGTCCGAGTCTTACCGGTCCTCCTGACCCGCGCGGTCGTCATCCGACCGGCCCCTCAGGCTCGTCCCGCCAGCTGCGAGACGGCGTGGATGACGACACCCGCGAGCGCGCCGACGACGGTGCCGTTGATCCGGATGAACTGCAGGTCGCGGCCGACGAACAGCTCGATCCGGCGGCCGGCCTCGCGCCCGTCCCAGCGGTCGATGGTGACCGAGATGACCTCGGCGAGCTCGCGGCCGTAACGGCCCACGAAGAACGCGACGGCATCGGCGAGCTGCGCCTCGGCGCGGGCGCGCCAGTCCTCGTCGTCGACGAGGTGCCGACCGAGGTGCTCGAGCAGCTGCTCGCCACGGCGGTAGATGTACGAGGTCTCGTCGGCCAGCGCGGTCGTGAACGCCTCGCTGACCGAGCGCCACAGCCGCACCGCGGTCTCGGGCACCTGCGGGTGGGTGAGCAGCAGCGTCTTGAGGTTCTCGGCGCGCGCCATCGTGTCGGGGTCGTGCTGAAGGTCGCGGGCCAGCCGCTCGAGGAGGTCGTCGAGGGCGCGGCGGGCCGGGTGCTCGGGCTGCTCGACGAGGTCGGCGAGGAAGGCGAGCACCTGGTCGTACGTCCAGCCGATGACCCGGTCGTCGAGCCAGGGCGGGGTCCACCAGGGGGCGCGGCTGCCGACGATGTCGTGGTACGCCCCCGGGTTCTCACGGAGGAAGTCGCGCAGCTGCCGGACGACGAGGTCGACCAACCCGTGATGGGTGCGGTCGCGGACGACACCGTCGAGCAGTGCGCCGGCCACCGGGGCCAGCGGCTCGTCGACGAGGCGGGGCACGAGCACGTGCTCCACGAGGGTGCGCACCTCGGCGTCGTCGAGGCCCGCCAAGGCGGTACGTGCGACGACAGCCGCCTCGGTCATCACCCGGCGGCGGTGTGTCGGGTCGCCGAGCCAGACCCCGAAGCGGCGTACGGCATCGGCTTGTCGTAGCCGCTCCCGGGCGATCTCCTCGGTGAAGAAGTTGTCGGTGACGAAGTCCTCGAGGTTGCGGCCGATCTCGTCCTTGCGGGTCGGGATGATCGCGGTGTGCGGGATGGGCAGCCCGAGCGGCCGCTTGAACAGGGCGGTGACGGCGAACCAGTCGGCGAGCGCGCCCACCATCGCGGCCTCCGCGGCGGTGTTGACGTAGCCCCAGACACCGTCGTGGTCGAGCCGCAGCGTGGCGAGGTAGACCACGGCGGCCACGCCGAGCAACGAGGTGGCCAGCACCCGCATCCGGCGTAGCGACGACCGGCGCTGGATGTCGGCCGGGGAGGGCGCCATCAGACTCACCCGCCGATCCTCCCCCATCCCGGATGACGAACCGGCCGCCACCCCGTCGTGCGCTCCTTCGGGGAACCCCGGTCTCCGTGAGTGAAGTCACCTGAGCGTGAAGATCACGTGTCGACCGCCCAGTCGACAGCGCCCAGGACTTCCGGCCCACTACTAGGCAGTAGGGTTTTCGTGTGATCCGCAGAAACCTTAACATCAACAGCGCACGTCATCATGTCGGAATTGTTATCTCTTCTGACATGATCAACGGATCGACATCATCGTGAAAGGATTTCGATGCAGGTCACGAAAAGTCAACGCGCTCGCCGCGCCACGGTTCATCTTGCCGTTGCGACCTTGGGTATCGCGACGGTCGGCCTGGCCGCTGCGGCACCCGCCTCGGCCGCACCCGAGGACTGTGCCACTGATGATTTCTGCATGTACACCGACATCGACTTCGGGGGTGACCTTCTGTTCAGTGACGTGAACGACACGGATTTCCCCTCCGGCTTCTGCGACGGAACGCTCTTCCCTGACAAGAATGACTTCAACGACCTGACCTCTTCGGTCATTAACAACACACCTCGCAACATCATTCTCTACGCGGACACCGACTGTCAGGGTGAGAGCATCATCGTGACCCCTAACAGCCGAATCTCATGGCTGGCCGGGTTCAACGACAAAGCTAGCTCCATCCGGTTCTGACCAGAATCTCTCCCGGAGCGCGCCGGGCTACCACCGGTGATCGCCATGTCGGTCGCCGATGGCGGCTCGGCCGCACTGCGGGCAGACGCTCCCCCACCGGCAGCGCCCGTACGCTGTGCGGGTGCGCTTCCTGAACGACCTCCAGCCGCAGCTCGACCTCACCTACGACGACGTGTTCATGGTGCCGAACCGGTCGGGGGTGAGCAGCCGCCTCGACGTCGACCTGAGCACGGCCGACGGCACGGGCACCACCATCCCCATCGTCGTCGCCAACATGACGGCCATCGCCGGCCGGCGGATGGCCGAGACCACCGCGCGGCGAGGCGCGCTCACCGTCATCCCCCA
>JBOFLR010000134.1:0-5540 GCA_051657965.1 Dermatophilaceae bacterium | reverse complement strand
CGCCGGGCGCGACGACGACGAACTGGCCCATCATCCCCTGGTCCTCGTGGCGCAGCAGGTGGCAGTGGAACATGTAGGGCGTGTCCGGGTCGGTGTGGTCGCCGAACCGCAGCAGCAGCACGACCTCGCGGGCGCCGGGCAGGAACACGGTGTCCTTCCAGCCCGCCAGCGTCGGTGGCGGTGGCGCGCCGTCGACCGACTCCACCTGGAACTGCACGTCGTGCACGTGAAAGTTGTGCGGGCCGCCGTCGGCCGAGCGCACCACCCACCGCTCGGTGGTGCCCGCGGTGACGGTCTCGTCGATGCGGGTCAGGTCCATCTGCCTGCCGTTGATCGCGGTGCCGGAGAGGTCGAACTCGCGGGTGCGCACGATGTCGTCGCCGGCGAGGTCGAGCGCGGGCGCCAGCCGGTCGGGCAGCTCGGGCGAGGGGCGCAGCCGGTCGGCGGCCCGCAGCTGCAACACGTCGAACCGGTCGTCGCCACCCTGGAACCGGCCGCCGCCGTCCTGCCCGGTCGGGGCGCTGCGCAGCACGGCATCCTCGCCCGGCTCGAGCGCGACCACCACCTCCGCCCGCTCACCGGGAGAGAGCCACAGTTCCTCGACCGGCACGGGCGCGGGCAGTAGCCCGCCGTCGGAGGCGACGACGTCGAACGGGCGGGTGTCGTCGAGCGTGAACCGGTAGGTGCGGGCGGTGGAGCCGTTGAGCAGCCGCAGCCGGACCCGCTCGGTGGTGACGTCGAGGTACGGGCCCGGTGTGCCGTTGACCAGGATGGTGTCGCCGAGGATGCCGGTGCCCGAGAAGAAGCCGGCGGTGGGGTCGAGCTCGGCGCCGTCGAACCTCTTGTCCTGCACGATCACCGGCACGTCGTCGACACCGTAGGTGTGCGGCAGCCGGTCGTGAACGTCGGCCGCGGCCGGGTCGTCGATCACGAACATGCCGGCCAGGCCGCGGTAGACGTGCTCGGCGGTCTCGCCGTGCGGGTGCGGGTGGTACCACAAGGTGGCCGCCGGCTGGTCGATCGCCCAAGTCGGCTCCCATGTCTCGCCCGGCTCGATGGGCTGGTGCGGGCCGCCGTCCATCTCGGCGGGCAGGTGCATCCCGTGCCAGTGGAGGGTGGAGGTCGCCGGCAGCTCGTTGCGCACCCGCACCGCGACCCGCTCGCCTCGCGCCGCCCGCAGGGTGGGCCCGAGATGGGAGCCGTCGACGCCCCAGGTGGGGGTGGGTTCGGCGCGCCCCAGGTCGGTCTCGCCCTGCTGCATCTCGAGCTCGAAGACCCGCACGCCGTCCTCGACGCGCGACTCGGCCAGCGGCGGGACGGCCAGCGGCCGGTCGAAGTCGACCTCGCCGACGGTGTCGACCTCGGCGGCGGCGAACGAGACCGCGATCCAGGCGGCGAACGCCGCGACACCCAGCACCCCGATGACGACCGAGGCCAGCAGCGCCTTGACCCAGCCGGGCATCAGTCGACCCGGACCGCGGGTGTCGCGCGGCGCACCCACGACGGCGCCCACCAGGCCCGGCGCCCGAGCAGGCTCATCACCGCCGGTACGACCAGGCATCGGATGACGAGCGCGTCGAGCAGCACGGCGACGCCGAGGCCCAGGCCGAACTGCTGCAGCATCCGGTCGGGGGAGAGCACGAAGGCGCCGAAGACCACGATCATGATGCCGGCCGCCGCCGTGATCACCGATCCGGTGCGGGCCAGCCCCTCGCGGACGGCGCGCACCGGGTCGCCGGAGTGCCGCCACTCCTCGTGCATCCGGCTGACGAGGAACACCTCGTAGTCCATCGACAGGCCGAACACGATGGCGAAGATCATCACCGGCACGAATGCCTCGACCGGCCCCGGCTGCGCACCGAACCAGCCCTGGTCGAACACCAGGGTGACCACGCCGAGCGAGGCGCCGATGGAGAGCAGGTTGAGCGCAGCGGCCTTGAGCGCGATCGGCACCGACCGGAACACGAGGAGCAGCAGCAGGGCGGAGAGCCCCACCACCACACCAACGAAGAGCGGGAACCGCTCGGCGACGGCGTCGGCGAAGTCGACGGTGGCCGCGGTGGCGCCGCCGACCACCGATCCGGCGGGCAGGTCGGCCCGCAGCCGCTGCACCAGCTCGGCGGTCGCCTCGTCCTGCGGCGCCGTGGTCGGGAACACCAGGCTGGTGGTGATCGCCCCGTCGGGCGAGGCCTGCGGCGGCGTGGCCGAGGCGACGCCGTCGGCGCCGGTCACCACGTCGAGCGCCGCGGCTCCGGCCGCGGGGCCGCCCTCGGTCACCACGACCAGCGGCCCGTTGGCGCCCGGGCCGAACCCGTCGGCGACCAGGTCGTAGGCCTGGCGGCTGGTGGAGTCCGGCGGGTCGTTGCCGGCGTCGGCCAGCCCGAGATGCATCGAGAACGCGGGCACGCACAGCGCGCCGAGCAGCCCCACCGAGACACCGAGCGCCACCAGCGGGCGGCGGTGAACCAGGTCGGCCCACGCCCGCCAGCGTCGTCCGGGCTCGCGGCCGCGGGCCTGCGCACGGGCCGCGCGTCGCCGCACGCTGCGCTCGAGCCGGGGGCCGAAGATGGTGACGAGGCAGGGCAGCAGGGTGAGCGAGGCGAGCATGGTCATCAGCACGGTCAGGGTCACCGCGAGCGCCAGCCCCTCCAGCGACGCCAGGCCGAGCGTGAGCAGGCCGAGCAGGGCGATGACCACCGTGGCCCCGGCGAACAGCACCGACCGGCCCGCGGTGTCGAGGGCGACGGCCGCGGCATCCTCGCGGGTGGCGCCGCCGAGCAGCTCGCTGCGGAACCGGGCGAAGACCAGCAGCGCGTAGTCGATGCCCACGCCGAGCCCGACGAGCATCAGCACCGGCGGCGTGTAGTCGGGGATGGTGACGAGGTGGGAGGCCAGCGCGACGACGCCGACCGTGGTCCCGACCGCGAAGACCGCGGTGATCAGCGGCAGCGACGCCGCGAGCAGCGACCCGAACAGGAACAGCAGGATCACCAGCGCCGCCATCAGCCCGGCCCCCTCGGCGGCCCCGCCGCCGCCCTCCTCGACCTCGCGGACGGCATCCCCGGTCAGCTCGACCCGCAGGCCGTCGCCGTCGAACCCGGCGGCGGTGTCGACGATCGCCTCCTTGGCCTCGCGCGGCACGTCGCCGGTGGGCCCGTCGAGCACCACGGTCGCCAGGCCGAGCGTGCCGTCGTCGGACACCGTGCCCGCCTCCGCCGCGGGGGGCTGGACAGCCGCGACGTGGTCGAGACCGGCGAGCGCGTCGACCAGCGACGCCACCTCACCGGCGCGGGCCGCCACGCCGCCCTCGGTCTGCACGACGACGCTGACCGTGTCGCCCTGCTCGTCGGGCGCGTGCGCCGCGCGGAGGTCGAGGAGCTGCTCGGACTCGGTGCCGGGGAGCGAGAAGTCGTTGCGGTACTCGTCGCCGGCCACGGTGGCGGCGCCCAGCGTGCCGGCGAGCACGAGCAGCCAGACGACGATCGCCGTCCAGTGGTGGCGACGTGACCAGGTTGCGAGCCGGGTCAGCCGGGTGGTGTGTTCAGGGGTGGGGCTCTGGGTGTCCCGGGTGGCGTGCGTCGTCACGGCGTCGTCCTCATATGTAGACAAGCAACTGTAGATAGCCAACGCATGCAAGGTAGTTCATCTACAGGTAGTCTGTCTATATGAAAGCCGACGCTCTTCGAGGACACCTCGACGCGATGATCCTGGCCGCCCTCGAGCCCGGACCACTGCACGGATACGCGATCATCGAGAACCTCGCGTCGCGCAGCGGCGGCGAGCTCGACCTGCCCACCGGCACGGTGTACCCGGCGCTGCGCCGGCTCGAGGCCGCGGGGCTGCTCGACAGCAGCTGGTCCGCCGAGACCGGGCGGAAGCGACGCACCTACCGACTCTCCCGCTCCGGCGCCCGTGCGCTGGCGGTCCGACGCGAGGAGTGGACCACCTTCGCCGACGTGGTCTCGCGGCTCCTCGAACCCGGGGTCTGGACTCAGGGGTCTCCCTGATGTCGGCGGCCACCGGCACGACGATGATGGGCGTCGTGAGCAGCCACCTGCATGCCGCCTACCTGGCGCGCCTCGACGCCGCGCTGGTCGGTCCACGCCGGGCGCGCCGCAGCCTGCTCGCGGAGGCCGAGGGCCACCTCGAGGACGCCACCGACGCCCTCACCGAGGCTGGACTGGCCCCCGACGCGGCCGCGCGGCGAGCGATCGGTGAGTTCGGCGACGTCGACGTGGTCGCGCCCGCCTTCCAGGAGACCCTCACCGTAGCCTCGTCGCGGCGCACGGCCTGGCTGTTGCTGCTCGCGCTGAGCTACCAGCCGTTCCTCTGGGACAGCGGCCTCGACCTCGGCGCCACCCTCTCCGAGACCGCACCGGACCCCGGCACGATGCTCTATTCGACCCTCGACCGCGGGATCGAGCTGGCCGGCGGACTGCTGATCGTGGCGGCCCTGCTCGCGGTGCTCGCCACCGGCGTCGGCCTGCGCTGGCAGCCGGTGGCCCGACCGGTGGCCCGCGCGACGGCCGCCACCGCGGTCGCCGGGGCCGTCGTCCTCCCCGGGCTGGCCGCGGCGATGACCGTCCTCAGCGGCGCGCCCACCGCCTTCTGGGCCTCGGGCGTCGTGCTCCTGGCTCTCCCGATGGCATTCGTCGCGGCATCCGCGCACCGCACCTGGATCACGGCAGGGCGGCCCGGAGCATGCCCTGCTCCAGCCACACCGCAGCCCGCACGCCATCCGCAGCCGCCTGGCTGATCAGGGTGAGCGGCCGGGAGCGTCGCCCGGACCTCAGCACCCAGACGATAACGGAAACCATTATGGTCGCCGGATGAACACCATCGCGACGGAGTTCGTCGACGAGTACCGCACCGCCGGGGAGTACGTCGACGTGCTGATCGGACCGGCATGGGCGGCGCTGGAGGGTCCCGTGCGGGAGGCACTGCACCGGCCGTCATCCGGCGTGGAGCCAGTGGTCGACCTCGGCGCCGGGACGGGGTTGGGCCTGGGAGCGCTGACCCAGGCGATGCCGGCGGCACCGGTGCTCGCGGTCGAGCCGTCGCCGGTGCTGCGGGCGGTGCTGACGTCACGGGTGACCTCGGACCCCGGCCTGCGCGAGCGGGTCACCATCGTGGCCGCCGACGCGCTGGGCGCAGACCTGCCCGACCGCCTGGGTGCCGTGCTGGCCATGAACATGATCGGACACCTGGACTCACCGAGCCGGATGACGCTGTGGCGACGCATCGCCGAGCGCCTCGTGCCGGGCGGGCCCCTGGTCGTCAACCTGCAGCCCCCGGCCGAGCCCACCGCCGTCGAGCACACCAGTTTCGGCTCCGTGCGAGTCGGCCGATACACCTACGAGAGCGGTGGCTCCGCCGAGCCGACCGGGCCGGACGCGGTGACCTGGCGGATCCGCTACCGCGTTCTCCGGGAGGACGGCTCGGTGGTCCGCGAGAGCAGCGCCGACTACCGGTGGCACGTGCTGTCGTCGGCCGACCTGGTGCGGGAGCTCGCCGAGGCAGGGCTCGACGCCGAAGCCGGA
>JBOFLR010000133.1:0-3070 GCA_051657965.1 Dermatophilaceae bacterium | reverse complement strand
GTAGGTGATCTTGGCCGCGAAGGCGTTGCCCCGGCCGAACACCTCGCGCACGGTGCGCACGATCTCCTCTGCGTGGGCGTCGTCCTTGGCGAAGATCAACGTCTTCGGCACCTCCGAGCGGCCGGGGAAGATCTCGGTGAACAGCCGGTCGCGGAACGTCTCCAGCACGAGCCGGATCTGGTTCGTCGACGTCACCGCGCGATCCAGCTGCGTGCGGGTGTACTCGAGGTCCTCGTCGAGCGCCTCGTATCGCGTTGCGCGAGTGCGTCGGTCGACCTTCGGCACCACGGTCTCGGCCTCGATGAGCCCGCCGCGCTCGCTGACCTCGGTGCGGATGCGGTAGATGTCGAAGTCGACGTTCACCAGATCGGCCACCGACTGCGGGTAGGTGTACTCCGAGACGAGGTTCTGCCGGAAGAACGCGAAGGTCTGCTTGCCCGGGGTCGCGGTGAGCCCGACGACGTGCGCGTCGAAGTACTCGAGCACGCCGCGCCACACCCCGTAGATGGAGCGGTGCGCCTCGTCGACGACGACGAGGTCGAACGCCTCGGGCGTGAGCGCTGCGCTGTATGCAACAGCGACCGGAGTGTCAGGGACGTACGCATCCAGGCCGGCGTCGTCGGCATCCGCCACCTGCTCGCCCTGCAGCACCCGGAAGACCCGCTGGATCGTCGAGATGACGACACTGCTGGACCCCGCCATGCCCGCCGAGGTCAGCTTCGCCACCGGGTAGATCTCGGTGAAACGGCGGCCGTCGCCAGGGGTGCGGTAGTTCTGGAACTCTGCGAGCGTCTGGTCGGCGAGGTTGTTGCGGTCGACGAGGAAGAGCACCCGGCCGAACCCGCCGTGGGTGAGCAGCCGGTGCGCGAGCGTGACCGCGGTGTACGTCTTGCCCGCACCGGTGGCCATCTGCACGAGCGAGCGGTCGAAGCGCTGCTCGGCGAGCGACTTCTCGATGCCGTGGATGGCGGTCACCTGCGCCGGGCGCAGCGGGTCGATGTCGAGCGGCGGGAGCTGCCGCACCTTTGCGCGCCAGGTAGGCCGGTCTGCGTCCGCCTCGGCATCTCGGATGACGCGTGCCAGGGTCTCGGGGCGTGGCACCGCGAAGATGCGCCGGGCCCGCGGGTCAGGGTCGAAGCCGTTGGTGAGGTGCGTCTCCGAGCCGTTCGCCTCGATGACGAAGGGGAGCCGCCCGTCGACGGTGACGGCCCGCTTCTCCTGCGACTCCGTCAAGCCGGTGGCGTACATCGCAGACTGCCACTCGACCCCGCTGAGCGTCGTGCCTTGCGGCTTGGCCTCGATCACGCCGACCGGGCGCTTGTCGACGTGAAGTAGGTAGTCGGCCCGCCCGTGGCCGGTCTTCATCACCCGCTCGCGGACCGCGACGCCCTGACCGGCGAACAGATTGACCGAGCCGGCATCCTGGACGTGCCAGCCGGCGGCGTCGAGCTGGCGGTCGATGAGCACCCGGGCACGCTGTTCCGCGGCCAGCCGGCCCGCGCCACCGGTCTCCATCCGAGCAGGCTAACGAGGGCGAGCGCTGAGCGGTGGTTCTTGGTACCGACCCGGTTCTGCGACGTCGGGTCGAGCCCCCGGACGAGTCGACCTCGACCTCGGCACGCTGCCCCTTGGTGCCAGTGCGGCCCGATGTTGCGGCCAGCCCTTCCAGATTTCGCGCCGCCGACACGACGGCGGGTGAAGCTCGGCTCCTGACTACCGCGAAGGAGAGAGCTCGTGGAAGTACGACGCTCGGCCGAGTGCTCGGTCCTTCACGCGGGCGGGGAGAAGCGTCATCACTCGCACGACGAGACGGGCGGGTAGTGGTGCCACGTAGCGAGTGCGTGGTCGGGTGGTCAGGGCAGCCCGGACGATGACGTCGGCGATCTTCTCGGGGCTGGTCGCGCCCGTCTTCGAGCGTTCGAGCAGCGTCGGGAGCCGTGGGATGAGCGGCGCGTACGCGCCGGCAGGATCGATGTGGGCCTGCTCCATACTGCGCTCGGCGAAACCCGTACGGACCGCGCCGGGCTCCACCACGACGACGTCGACACCCAGCGGGCGCAGCTCCATCCGGAGCCCGTCCGACAGGGCCTCGAGAGCGAACTTGGACGCGCTGTAGGCCGCTGCGAAAGGGCCGACGAAGCGGCCCGCGGTGCTCGAAACGTTGACGACGCGGCCGGACCCACGCGCCACCATGGTCTTCGCGACCTGCTGGGTCAGGGCCAGCAGTCCGAGCACGTTGGTGTCGAACAGCTCCCGGGCCTGCTCGCCACGAATCTCGAGGAGCGGGCCGCTCACGGCCATCCCGGCGCAGTTGACGAGGACGTCAACGTCGAGCCCGTCCTGCGCGATGCCGGCGACGAGCTCGCGCCGTGACGTCTCGCTGCGGATGTCGAGCGTCATCGGCCGTAGTGAGCCGGGATGCCGGGCACCGGCGTCCGCCGCCAGCTGGGTCAGCGCCTCCTGGTTGCGGGCTGCAGCCAGGACGGTGTGTCCCCCAGCGGCCAGGAGGAGGCAAGTAGCTCGCCCGATCCCGGAGCTGGCGCCGGTGACCAGAATGGTCGCCATGTCATCCTCCCGCTCGTGCCGTCGTCGCGTCGCAGCCTTGCACACGCTAGGGAAGTAGTGCAATGCACGGTGACGAGTAGGTCGGATACGCCGTCGCTGGGATGACCGGGTCTGTGCGCTGTCGCGGTGAACGGTGCTCCACTGTCGACCGATCGCCGGCACCGTTGGCCGACTTTCGGGGGGACCTCGAGGTTGCGGGGGCCTTTCGGTTTCGCCAACCGGCCACGGCGACCGGCCGGCTCGACCAGACTCGTCGGCGTGCGTATCGTGCTCACCGGCGCGGCCGGCTTCATCGGCAGGGCGACCTGGCGCGAGCTCGCCACCGCAGGCCACGACGTGGTGGCCGTCGACCTGCTCATCCCCGCCGCGCACGGAGCGGTGACCCGCGAGGCGCCGCCGGCCGAGGTACACGTGCTCGACACCCGCTCCGCGCAGGCCTGGGGCCACCTCCTCGAAGGGGCCGACGTCGTCATCCACCTCGCGGCGATGGTGGGCGCGGGCGCGA
>JBOFLR010000132.1:0-2284 GCA_051657965.1 Dermatophilaceae bacterium | reverse complement strand
GTGCTCGTGCGCGACGGCCTCATCGCGGCGGTCGGCGCCGACGCGGCGGCCGACGCGTCATCCGGCACCGAGCGGCTCGACGCCGACGGACTCGTGCTGCTGCCCGGCTTCGTCGACCTGCACACCCACCTGCGCGAGCCGGGCCGCGAGGACGCCGAGACCGTCGCCACCGGGTCGGCCGCGGCGGCCGCGGGCGGCTTCACCGCCGTGCTCGCCATGGCGAACACCACGCCGGTCACCGACACCGCCGAGGCCGCCGAGCGGGTGCTCGACCTCGGCCGCGCGTGCGGGCTGGTCGACGTCGTCCCGGTCGGAGCGGTCACCAAGAGGCTCGAGGGCAGCGAGCTGGCCGAGCTCGGGCTCATGCACCGCTCCCGCGCACGAGTCACCGTCTTCTCCGACGACGGCCGCTGCGTCGCCGACGCCCGGGTCATGCGCCGGGCGCTGGAGTACGTGCGGGCCTTCGGCGGCGTCGTCTCCCAGCACGCCCAGGACCCCGACCTCGCCGGCCCGCAGGCCTGCTGCCACGAGGGCGAGCTGAGCGGCCGCCTCGGGCTGCCCGGCTGGCCGAGCGTCGCCGAGTCCAGCGTCATCGCCCGCGACGTCATGCTCGCCGAGCACACCGGCAGCCGCGTGCACGTGGCCCACGTGTCGACCGCCGAGGGGCTCGACGTCGTCCGCTGGGCGAAGGCGCGCGGCATCGCGGTCACCGCCGAGGTCACCCCGCACCACCTGGCTCTCGGCACCGAGCTGGTCGCCGGGTACGACCCGGTCTACAAGGTCAACCCGCCGCTGCGTCCCACCGAGGACCAGGAGGCGCTGCGCGCGGCGCTGGTCGACGGCACGCTCGACGCCGTCGCCACCGACCACGCCCCGCACGCGCGCCACGACAAGGAGCATGCGTTCCCGGACGCCGCGTTCGGGATGCTCGGCCTCGAGACGGCGTTCGCCGTCGTCCACGACCTCCTCGTCCAAGGCGGCCGGATGACGTGGGCGCACCTCGCCCGCCTCATGTCGGCGAACCCCGCCCGCATCGCCGGGCTCGACGGCCACGGCCGACCGGTCGCCCCCGGCGAGCCGGCCAACCTCGTCCTCGTCGACCCGGCGGCGTCGACCACCGTCGACCGCGACGCGTCGCGGTCGCTGTCCCGCAACACCCCCTGGCACGGCCGCACCCTCACCGGCGCGGTGCACGCCACGATCCTGCGCGGCCGTGTCACCGCGCGTGAAGGAGAGCCCGCCCCGTGCTGACCACCCGTGAACCCGCCGTGCTCGTGCTCGAGGACGGCCGCACCTTCCGCGGCCGCGCCTACGGCCACCGCGGCACCACCGTCGGCGAGGCCGTGTTCTCGACCGGCATGACCGGCTACCAGGAGACCCTCACCGACCCCAGCTACCACCGGCAGGTCGTCGTCATGACCGCCCCGCACGTCGGCAACACCGGCTGGAACGACGAGGACGACGAGTCCGGGCGCATCTGGGTGTCCGGCTACGTCGTGCGCGACCCGGCGCTGCGGCCGTCGAGCTGGCGCTCGCGCCGCAGCCTGGAGGACGAGCTCGACGCCCAGGGCGTCGTCGGCATCTGCGAGGTCGACACCCGGGCGCTCACCCGGCACCTGCGCGAGCGCGGCGCGATGCGCGTCGGTGTCTTCAGCGCGGATGACGCCGCCGCGCCTCCCGAGCGGCTCCTCGCTGCCGTCGTCGACGCCCCGCCGATGGCCGGGTCGGCGCTCGCCGAGGAGGTCGCCACGACCGAGGCGTACGTCGTGCCGGCGGTGGGGGAGAAGCGGTTCACCGTCGCGGCCGTCGACCTCGGCATCAAGACGATGACGCCGCGGATGATGGCCGAACGCGGCATCGAGGTGCACGTCCTGCCCGCCATCGCGACCGTCGACGACGTGCGCGCCGTCGGTGACGGCGGCCCTGACGGCGTGTTCATGTCCAACGGACCGGGCGACCCGGCGACCGCCGAGCACCAGGCCGCGCTGCTGCGCGAGGTGCTGGCCCGCGGCATCCCGTACTTCGGCATCTGCTTCGGCAACCAGATCCTCGGCCGCGCCCTCGGGTTCGGCACGTACAAGCTCACGTACGGCCACCGCGGGATCAACCAGCCGGTCATGGACCGCACCACCGGCAAGGTCGAGGTCACCGCCCACAACCACGGCTTCGCCGTCGACGCCCCACTCGACCGCGACTCCGACACCGAGTTCGGCCGGGTCCGCGTCAGCCACGTCTGCCTCAACGACGACGTCGTCGAAGGGCTCGAGGTGCGCCGCGACGACCG
>JBOFLR010000131.1:0-6165 GCA_051657965.1 Dermatophilaceae bacterium | reverse complement strand
CTACGGTCACGTGGACAGTATTATGTGCATATGACCACGATGCTGCTCAGAGAGCCGCAAGTGTCGCGATGGACCTGACCAACCCGGCGAGCACGCTTGTCCCGTCGTTGGACGCGTACGTGGTCGAGGTCCTCGCCGGCACGACTCGGCCGCTGACCGGTCGGGAGGTCCATCGACTGACCCGGTCGGGAAGCGTGGGCGGTGTCCAGCTGGTACTTCGTCGCATGCGGTCGGCGGGCCTGGTCGACGTCACCGAGGCCGGTCCGGCGTTGCTCTACTCGCTCAATCGTGAGCACGTCGTCGCCGACGCCGCACTCGCTCTCGTCGACCTGCGCGGTCGCCTGTTCTCGCGCATCCGCGAGGCGATATCGATCTGGCCGGTGCAACCGATTGCCGCTGCCATCTTCGGGTCCGCGGCGCGAGGTGACGGCGACGTCGACTCCGATGTCGACGTCTTCGTCATCCGCCCCGACCTTGGCCCCTCGGAAGAACCGGAATGGGACGCGTCCGTGGACGAGCTGTCCAGCTGTATCCGCCGCTGGTCCGGCAACCACGCGAGCATCGTGCAAGCCACCGCCGCAGACGTACTGGCGATGGTGAACAGCAAGGCGCGAATCGTCGAAGACCTGCGACGCGATGCCATCCCGGTGACCGATGCCGCCGTCATCGATCTCATCGACGGCGGTCACCGATGAGCCCACGCCGGGAGCAGCGCACCGCACCCTGCGACCGCGCGGAAGCGAGGGTTCGACTCGATCAAGCGCGAAAGTTCTACGAGGTTGCCACCCTCGTCGAGGGGGAAGCGCCGGCCATCGAGTCTTCTGCGAGCGTCGCCGCTGCTCTCGCCGTGCTGTCGGGCATCGCATCGGCGGACGCCGCGTGTTGTGCGGCCCTGGGGCGCCGGTCCCGTGCGTCGGACCACCGGGTGGCAGTCGACCTCGTGCGTCAGGTCGCTCCGCGAGGAGACGAGGCGGCACGGCATCTCGATCGTCTCCTCGCACTGAAGGACACCGCGCACTACGGCGTCATCAGCGTGTCGGGACAACAACTGCGGTCCTGCCTACGCCATGCGTCGTCTCTTCTCGACTTCGCGAGCGCCGTCGCGCGACGATGAGTCGGTGAAGACGGTAGCCGGGCCACTGGGGGCGGGCGCGTGTACCGATCCGACCCGACGATTGTCCGGGCGCTCGCGCCCGAGTCAGGACCTGCGACGCTCGTAGGCACCCAGGTCGGCGGCCTCGCCCTGGGGGCGGCGAACCATGAGGATGTCGGTCGCGGGCGCGGGCGCCGTCTGCGCGTCGATCGCTGGGCTCGTGTCCCGGAGGCGGAAGTCCGCCGTGCGCGGGTCGGTGCCGGGGTTCCGGAACTGCGGGTCCTGCCCGACGATGTCGCTCGACCCGGTCTCGACCAGCTCGCGCAGCGCGATGTCGTCGAAGCAGAAGTACGACGACTCCGGGTTGCCGGCCACCTGGAGCTCGATCTGGGCGTTGTCGTCACCGGTCTCGGGCATGGTGAACGAGAAGTTGAGCGACGACGTGGACGTGGTGCCGACCGGGAGCGAGAACGCCTTGCTCCCGTAGGTGGGGTACGGCGCGCTCGATCCGCCGACCTTCACCGTGAAGTCGGCTCGCTCCACGTTGCTGCTCGCCGCTTTCAGGTCGACCGCGTAGGTCGCCCCCGGCTCGAGCGCCACGCCGCGCTGCACGAGGTAGACGTCGAAGGGGTTCGGCTGGTCGGGCTGGTCGAGGTAGACGCAGTTCCGGCCGAACTCGTCGCGGACGTTGTTGACGTATCCGGCCTGCGGATCCACGGAGACGTCCCACCCGCTGAGGTCGGTGTCGAAGCTCCCGTTCTCGACGAGGTCGACGGTCGACGGTGTGGCGTCGGGGTAGTCCGGTGCCTCGTTGCCGCCGTGGAACAGGTTGTTGTCGAACGTGATGTCGCGGGTGTCGTACGACTCGATCGGCCGCCGGTCGTCGCGCACCGAGACGACGTTGGCCTGCATCGTGACGTCGGCGGCATCCCCGACGCCCAGCTCGCTGAACCCGGGGGTCCGCGCGTTGCGGTGGAGCGTGTTGTTCCGTGCCACCACATGGTCGGAGGAGTACACGTTGACCCCACGGCCGCCATTGTCGTACGCCACGTTGTTCTCGACCAGGAACGCGCCGACGTACGGGACGTTGTCGCTCTGCGTGTGCCGCGAGTCGTCGATGATGATCGCGTTGCCGTCGGTGATCTTGCGCTGAGCCGGGTCGGCGGCGTTCGAATACCAGAACGGGACCCGGTTCTCGACCTGGTGGACGACGTTGCGGCGGATGAACATCTTGGTGCCGGTGTTGTCGTCGATCTGCCTGCTGGTGTAGAACGACAGACCGCTCGTCGCGTAGGGGGAGTAGAAGCTCGTGTGGTGGACGACGTTGTCCTCGATGCGGATGTAGTCCGACCCGTTGGAGAAGATGCCCGACGCCGGGTGGTTGAAGACCGTGTTGCGCCGGATGATCAGGTGGTGCGGCTGGTTCGAGCCGTCCTCGTTGGGGAACGACGCGATCCCGCTGCTGTTGAACTTCGAGTTCGTCAGTGCCGCAGCCTGATCCGTGCCGCGGGCCAGTGCCTCGGCCTCGGCCTGGGACAGGTTCGGCAGGTTCCCCTCGACCGTGAACCCCTCGATCACGATGTACGCCGCGTTGACCCGGATGCCCGAGTAGTTGTTGTCGACGAAGATCCGTGGGCGGTGCCCCGGCATGGCGGCATACCGGATGTACGCCTCGGTGGTGCCCGAGCGGGTGACCCGCAGGACGCTGTTGTCCGGGCTGGTCTTGTCGGTGACGGTCTTGGTGTAGGTGCCGTTCATCACCCGCACCGTGTCACCGGGCGCGGTCAGGTCGGCGGCCTTCTGCAGGGTGCGGAAGGCGCGGCCCGGGCTCAGCCCGTCGTGGTCGTCCCGTCCGGCCCCCGAGACGTAGTAGATGCGCCCACCGGCGGGTGGATCGAGCCGACCGAACTCGACCGCGGCTGTCGCGGATGACGCAGCGGTCGCGGATGACGCGGCGGTCGCGGATGACGCGGCGCCCGCCGTGGGCAGCCCGCCGCCGACGACAGTCAGGATGAGAAGCAGCAGCAGTCCGATGCGTCCACGCACGATTCCTCCTCGGTCGGCACCATCCCCGTCGATGGGCCCGCTGGAGCCGACGGTAGCGTAATCGATTTCTTCAGCGCTAGTGTCGATCCAACGCCACGGAGAAGGGACATCGTGAACGGTTTCGCGCCCGAGTCCCCGCTGGCCGACCTGTTGCGGAACCCGCGCGCTCGCGCCGTCGTGGCGAGCACGTTCGCCGGCCTCGCCGACAGCCCGTCGGTCGCGCAGCTGGCTCAGGTCACGATCGGCCGGCTGGTGCAGCGAGACCCTGCCCTGCAGTCCGACAGCACGGCACGGGAGCGGTTCTGGCGGCTGCTCGCCGACATCGACCCCGACCCGCCACCGCGGGACGACCCACCAGTCGTCGGACCCGACCCGGGATACGAGCGCGACGACGTGGCGCGCGCCTCCGCCCGCCTGGCCGCGCCCGCTCACGTCCGCCTGTACGAGCCGATCGAGATCGGCATCGACGGGCCGTCGCACGGCAACCCGTTCGTCGACGTCGACCTGACGGCCCGGTTCACCCGTGGCGACACCGTCGCCACGGCCGGCGGCTTCTACGACGGCGACGGGCGCTACGTCATCCGGTTCCTTCCCGAGCGGCCCGGTCGCTGGGAGTTCGCCGTGTCCTCGACGGCGCGATCACTCGACGGTCTGGCCGGCGTGGTGGAGGTCGGCGAGGAGCCCGCGGGCCACGGCCCGGTGCGCGTCGCACGACGGTTCCACTTCGCGCACGCCGACGGCACCGTACACATCCCACTCGGGACGACCGCGTACGGCTGGGCGCACCAGGAGGCGGACCTTCGAGAGCGGACCCTGCACACGCTGGCGTCGTCGCCGTTCACGAAGATCCGGATGACGGTGTTCCCCAAGCACTACCTCTACGCCCACGAGGACCCCGAACGGTTCCCGTTCCCGCGGAGGGAGGACGGCAGCTGGGACGTCGAGCGGTTCGACGTCGAGTTCTTCCGGGCGTTCGAGCGCTGCATCATCCGGCTGGGCGAACTCGGGATCGAGGCCGACGTCATCCTGCTCCATCCCTACGACCGGTGGGGCTTCGCCGACCTGGGTCACGCGGTCGACGACCGGTACCTGCGGTACGTCGTGCGGCGCCTGGCCGCCTACCCGAATGTCTGGTGGTCGATGGCGAACGAGTACGACCTCCTGGCGAGCAAGACCCTGGACGACTGGGAACGCATGGGCCGGCTGGTGGCCGCGGAGGACCCGACCGGCCATCTGCTCTCCATCCACAACGGCGCGGCGCTCTTCGACCACACCCGGCCGTGGATCACCCACTGCAGCGTGCAGCGCACCGACGTGTACCGCACGGCGGAGAACGTCCTCGAGTGGCGCCAGCGGTACGGCAAGCCGGTGCTCGTCGACGAGTGCGGCTACGAGGGTGACCTCGACCAGGGGTGGGGCAGCCTCACGGGGGAGGAGCTGGTGCGCCGCTCATGGGAGGGCGCGGTACGTGGGGGTTACGTCGGCCACGGCGAGACCTACTACCGCGACGACGAGGTGATCTGGTGGGCCAAGGGCGGCGAGCTGTCCGGTTCGAGCCCACCGCGCCTCGAGTTCCTCCGGCGCGTCATCGGTGAGGTGCCCGGAGGCGTCATCGAGCCGCTGCCGTCGGAGTGGGATGCCCCGTGGGCCGGTGTCGCGGGTGAGCACCTGCTGGTGTACTTCGGCGTCAACCGCCCCCGGTTCCGCCGGTTCACCCTGCCGGACAACACGCCGTTCGAGGTCGACGTCGTCGACACGTGGAACCTCACGGTCGACACCCTTCCGGGCACCTACTCGGGGTCGTTCGTCATCCCGCTGCCCGGCCGCCAGTACATCGCGGTCCGCCTGCGCGCAGTGCCGTCCTGAGACCCGGGGCGGTCGCCCACCCGGCGCCGGCGGCCGCGCGCAGCAGGTCTGTTGACAGGGAGCGACGACCGGAAGTATCGTCCGGAAATCGATTACCACGGCTCGAGTCGACGCCGACTCGTTCCTGATCGTGCTCGCCCGTTCGCAGGGGGCGGCCGAGCTCCGTCAGCAGAAACTCGTTCTGGCAGAGGAAGTTCAATGAAGAACTACACACGGGCCGCAGCAGCGGTCGCGGCGAGCTGCGTGGTGCTGGCCGGATGCGCCGGCACCGAGGACAGCACCGCCGGAGGCGACGGCAATGCCGACCTCACCTGGTCGATGTGGATCGGGTCCACCGAGGACCAGCAGGCGTGGCAAGGCGTGGCGGACCTCGTGACCGCCGAGAACCCCGACATCGAGGTCACGCTGCAGGGCGCACCCTGGGAGGACTACTGGACCAAGCTGGGGACGCAGCTGAGCAGCTCCGACCCCCAGTGCATCGTCTCGCTGCAGGGTCCCCGGATCGGGCAGTTCGTCAGCGCTCTACAGCCGCTCGACGACCTGGTGAAGAGCGAGGGCTTCGACACCTCGGGCTTCGGCGAGGTGGCCCTCGAGGGGATGAAGTCCGACGACAAGCTCTGGGCGCTCCCCTACGATGTCGGCCCTTCGGTGTTCTACTACAACGCGGATGCGTTCACGAAGGCAGGCGTCACGCCGAAGGTGGGCTGGACGGTCGCGGAGTTCGAGGCGGCTGCGGCGAAGATGTCCACGCCGATCATGGCGGGAACTGCAGGCGCGGACCCGTTGCAGTCGATCGCGTTGTCGTACAACGGGTCGAGCGCGACCAAGCCCGACGGGACGATCGTCCCGGACGACGCGAAGTTCGTCGAGGCGATGTCGTGGTTCGGTGAGCTGCACACGAAGAAGTTCACGACGCCCACCAATGCGACCGGGAACGCGACCGACGAGTTCGTCGCAGGCAAGGCGATGGGGTTCGTCGGCGGGCCGTGGGACGCCATCAGCCTCGCCGGCAAGGCCACCTTCAAGGTCGGCATGACGACCCTGCCGGCCGGCCCCGGCGGTGGCGACTCGCGCACGGTCGGGTCGGGTTTCGGGATCTCGAAGGCGTGCGACGACCCCCAGGCGGCCTTCGAGGCGATCACCGTGATGACCGGACCCGA
>JBOFLR010000130.1:0-1524 GCA_051657965.1 Dermatophilaceae bacterium | reverse complement strand
CGGATGCCGGGACGCGGTCGGGTACGGCGCTCCGGCTCTTGCCCTCACGTCCACCTGAGGTCCTACGGTGGGCGGATGACGCCACCCTGGACTGTCGACGACCCGCCGCGCCAAGGGCTCGGACTGATGCGGCTGCGGGACGACAGCTCCGCGCCCGACCGCGACCCGGTGCGGCTGATTCACACGGCCCTCGACTCCGGCATCCACCTGCTCGACACCGCGGAGATGTACGGCAACGAGGAGCTCGTCGGCCGGGCCGTCGCCGGCCGTCGCGACGAGGTCACGCTGTGCACGAAGTTCGGCGTGCGGTGGGGCGAGTCGGGCCGGTTCGACGACTGGAGCGTGCATGCCGATCCCGCGACGGTCGTGTCCTCGTGCGAGGGCAGCCTGCGCCGCCTCGGCGTCGAGACCATCGACCTCTACTACCTCCACCACCGGAGCGCCGAGACACCGATCGAGGACACCGTCGACGCCATGGCCGGCCTGGTGTCCGCCGGCAAGGTGCGGGCGATCGGGCTCTCGAACGTGACGTCGGATGACGTGCGTCGCGCGCACGCCGTCCATCCGGTGCTCGCCGTGCAGGAGGAGTGGTCGCTCCGCTCCCGCGCGGTCGAGACGATGCTCCCGACCCTGGCCGAGCTCGATGTCACCCTCGTCGCGCACTCCCCTACCGGACACGGCGCGTTGCACCAGCCCGACGGCACGCCACTCGCCGCGCCGCTGAACGAGATCGCCCGCCTGGCGGGCGTGACCCCCGGGCAGGTCGCGCTGGCCTGGGTGCACCAGCGAGGACGGCGCGCCGGGCAGGCCGTGACGCCCCTGCCGGGGACGACGAGCGTGGCGCACCTGCGAGCCAACCTCGCCGCGGCGCACCTCGACCTCACCGCTGACGACCTCGACCGGCTCACGTCCGCCTCGGCGGAGTCGTCGGGCCCTCCGTCCTGAACCGTCGCGTCAGGACGAGTCGCGCAGTGCCCAGGCGGCCACCGCGGAGGCGGCGGCGACGTTGAGCGAGTCGACCCCGCCGGTCATCGGGATGCGTATTGCGAGGTCGACGCTGCTCAGGGTCCGGCTCGCCAGCCCGTCGCCCTCGGTGCCGAGCACGAGCGCGAGCCGGCGCGGTGGTGCGGCGGCGAGCTCGTCGAGGCCGACGGCGTCATCCGTCAACGCCAGCGCGGCGACGGTGAACCCGAGCGCGCGCAGGGCGACCACACCGCCCGGCCATGGATCGATACGGGTCCACGGAACCTGGAACACCGTGCCCATCGAGACCCGGATCGCCCTGCGGTACAACGGGTCCGCACAGCGAGGGGTGACGAGTACGGCATCCACGCCGAGCGCCGCCGCGCTGCGGAACACGGCGCCGACATTGGTGTGGTCGACGACGTCCTCGAGCACCATCACCCGGCGGGTGCCGGCAAGTACCTGGTCGAGGGCCGGCAGCGGCGGGCGGCGCATCGAGGCCAGCGCACCGCGGTGGAGGTGGAAGCCGGTGAGCTGCTCGATGACGTCGTGCTCGCCCAC
>JBOFLR010000129.1:0-4075 GCA_051657965.1 Dermatophilaceae bacterium | reverse complement strand
GCTGCCCGCCGGGGAGGTCGACCTCGAGGACCGGGGTGCGACGAAGCCGCCCGGCGAGCAGTCCCATCGCCCGGGTGATGTCGTCGCGGGTCACCGTGGGCACCTCGCCGACGCGGTTCGTCATCAGCCCACCCAGACGCGAGCGTTGCGGAACATCCGCAGCCACGGGCTGTCCTGCTCGACCGGCGCCGAGGTCCACGACAGCTGCACGTTGCGGGACACCCGTTCGGGATGCGGCATCATCGCGGTGAACCGGCCGTCAGGGGTGGTGACCGCGGTGAGGCCGTCGGGAGATCCGTTGGGGTTGAATGGATAGCGCACCGCCGGCCCGCCGTGGTGGTCGACGAACCGCAGCGCCCGTGCCACCCGGCCGGCGTCGCCGCGGGACGAGAAGTCGGCGAACCCCTCGCCGTGCGCCACCGCGATCGGCATCCGGCTGCCGGCCATGCCGGCGGTGAACACCGACGGCGAGTCGAGCACCTCGACCATGGTCAGCCGCGCCTCGTACTGCTCCGACCGGTTGCGGGTGAACCGTGGCCAGGCCTGCGCGCCCGGGATGAGGTCGGCGAGCGCGGCGAACATCTGGCAGCCGTTGCAGATACCGAGCCCGAAGGTGTCGTCCCGCGAGAAGAACGCGGAGAACATCTCTGTCAGAGCCGGGTTGAACAGCACCGACCGCGCCCAGCCCTCACCGGCGCCGAGCGTGTCACCGTAGGAGAACCCACCTGCGGCGACCAGGCCGACCACGTCGGCGAGGTCGAACCGGCCGGCGTGCAGGTCGGTCATGTGCACGTCATAGGCGTCGAACCCGGCACGATCGAGCATGAACGCGGTCTCGACGTGGCTGTTCACGCCCTGCTCCCGGAGCACCGCGACCCTCGGCCGCACGCCGCTCACCAGGTACGGCGCGGCGATGTCGTCGGTGGGGTCGAAGGTCGGCGCGACCACGAGCCCGGGGTCGTCGTCGGCGCCGAACGCCTCGTGCTCCTCGTCGGCGCAGCCCGGGTTGTCGCGCAGTGCGGAGATACGCCACGACACCTGGTCCCAGCTCTGCGCGAGGTCGCGAACTGGCTCGTCGAGCACCGCCTCGCCGCCGACCGAGACACGCACCCGGCGCTCGTGGGTCTCCTGCGCCGCACGGGCGGACGCCGAACCCACCACGCGGGACAGCTCGCCGAGCCCGTGCCGGTCGAGCACCGCGAGCACGTCGTCCGCGGACCCGGCCGGCACTCCCAGGACGACGCCGAGCTCTTCGGCGAACAGCGCTGCGAGAGAGCCGACCTCGACGTTTACCCCGACCCGGCCGGCGAAGGCCATCTCGCACACCGCCGCCCACAGTCCGCCGTCGGACCGGTCGTGGTAGGCGGTGACCCCGTCGCGATCGCGCAGCTCGGCCAGCGCCGCAGCGAGTGCCACCAAGTGCGACGGGTCGTCGAGGTCGGGCACCTCGCCGCCGAACTCCCCGTGCACCTGCGCCAGCACCGACCCGCCGAGCCGGTCGCGCCCGGCGCCGAGGTCGACGAGCACGAGGGCGCTGCCGGGTCGCAGCTGTGGTGTCCAGGTGCCGCGCACGTCGGGCAGCGACGCGAACGCGGTGACCACGAGCGACACCGGTGACACGACGGAGCGCTCCGCTCCGGATGCCGGGTCGGCCCACCGGGTGCGCATCGACAGCGAGTCCTTGCCGACCGGCACCGACACCCCGAGCGCCGGGCACAGCTCCATCGCGACGGCGCGCACCGTGTCGTAGAGCGCGGCATCCTCCCCCGGCTCGCCGCAGGCGGCCATCCAGTTGCAGGACAGCTTGACTCCCGCCAGCGCACCCACCGGCGCGGCCAGCAGGTTGGTCAACGCCTCGCCCACCGCCATCCGTCCGGAGGCCGGGGCGTCGACGGCCGCGAGCGGCATCCGCTCACCGCTGGCCATCGCCTGCCCGGCGAACCCGACGTGGTCGGAGAGGGTCACCGCGACGTCGGCGACCGGCACCTGCCACGGCCCCACCATCTGGTCGCGGTGCGTGAGCCCGCCCACGGTGCGGTCGGCGATGGTGACGAGGAACCGTTTCGAGGCCACGGTCGGATGACGCAGCACGGCGTGTGCGGCATCCCGCACGTCGAGCCCGTCGAGGGAGAGCGGCGCCGCCGAGCGGGGCACCCGGGTGACGTCGCGCGTCATCCGCGGTGGCTTGCCGAGCAGCACCTCCATCGGCAGGTCGACCGGCCGGTCGTCGCCGGGCACGTCGTCCGGGCCCCGGGCCAGCACGAGCTGCGCGTCGTCGCGGGCGACGCCCACCACGGCGTACGGGCAGCGCTCGCGGGCGCACAGGGCCGCGAACCGGTCGAGCGACTCGGGCGCGACGGCGAGCACGTACCGTTCCTGACTCTCGTTGCACCACACCTCCTTCGGCGCCAGACCGGACTCCTCGAGCGGCACGGCGGAGAGGTCGAAGCGCGCGCCGAGCCCGGCACCGTCGACCAGCTCGGGGAACGCGTTCGACAGCCCGCCCGCCCCGACGTCGTGGATCGCGAGCACCGGGTTGGCCGCGCCCAGGCTCCAGCAGTGGTTGACGACCTCCTGGGCGCGCCGCTGGATCTCGGGGTTGCCGCGCTGCACCGAGTCGAAGTCGAGCTCGGCCGCGTTGGTGCCCGACGCCATCGACGATGCCGACCCGCCACCCATGCCGATGCGCATGCCCGGGCCGCCGATCTGGACGAGCAGGGTGCCGGCCGGGAAGACGATCTTCGCGGTCTGCGAGGCGCTGATCGCGCCGATGCCGCCGGCGCTCATGATCGGCTTGTGGTAGCCGCGCCGCACGCCGTCGACGGTCTGCTCGTAGACCCGGAAGAAGCCGCCGAGCCCGGGGCGGCCGAACTCGTTGTTGAACGCCGCCGCGCCGATCGGGCCGTCGAGCATGATGTCGAGCGGCGTCGCAAGATGGTTGGGGGCACCGTATCGCTCTGTCTCCCAGGCCTCTTCGATACCGGGGAGATGGAGGTTCGAGACCGCGAAGCCAGTGAGCCCGGCCTTGGGCTGTGACCCCCGGCCGGTCGCGCCCTCGTCGCGGATCTCGCCGCCAGCACCGGTGGCCGCCCCCGGGAACGGGGAGATGGCCGTGGGGTGGTTGTGGGTCTCGACCTTCATCAGCACGTGCACCTCATCGGCACGGGCGGTGTACCGGCTCGGCCCGTCGGCGGTCTCCGGCCAGAACCGGGCGACCGGGCCGCCGGTCATCACCGAGGCGTTGTCGGTGTACGCCACCACGGTGCCCGCGCCCGCCACGTCCTCGGTGTGCCGCACCATGCCGAACAGCGAACGGGGCTGCGGCTCACCGTCGACGACGAAGTCGGCGTTGAAGATCTTGTGCCGGCAGTGCTCGGAGTTGGCCTGGGCGAACATCGTCAACTCGACGTCGGTGGGGTTACGGCGCAGGCCGGTGAACGCCTCCACGAGGTAGTCGATCTCGTCACCGGAGAGCGCCAGCCCGAACGTCGTGTCGGCCTCTTCGACCGCCGTCCGGCCGCGCCCCAGCACGTCGACCCGCACCATCGGCTCGGCGTCCCGACGCCCGAACAGCGCTGCCGACTCCTCGACCGACCGTAGCGCGGACTCCGTCATCCGGTCGTGGAGCAGGGCCGCGCAGGCCCACCACTGATCGTCGGACAGCCCTGTCGCACAAGCGATCAGGTACTCGGTGACCCGTTCGACCCGGCGAACGTCGACGCCGCAGCTGTGCGCGATGTCGGTGGCCTTCGACGCCCACGGCGACACCGTGCCCAGGCGAGGAGCCACGACGACCCGCGCGTCGGCCGACCACTCGGGCATCTCGAACGGCGGTCCGTAGGTGAGCAGGCGCTGCACGGTGGCCGCGGTGGCGGGGTCGAGCGGGCCGTCGCTGGCCACCTGGTGTACGTAGCGGGCACGCACCCCGGTGACCTGTGGCGCTTCGGCGCGCAGCCGCACGAGCAGGCCGGCGGCGCGGAAGCCGGAGAGGGCGTCGCCGCCGGGGACGGTGGTCAGCACGAGGTCGTGCGGCGGAGCCATGGCTTGTCAAGTCTCCCGGTCGTGCGGCGCGGCG
>JBOFLR010000128.1:0-4552 GCA_051657965.1 Dermatophilaceae bacterium | reverse complement strand
ATCTCGTCGGAAGGCCGCGGCGCCGTCATCCGCACCATCAGCTCGATGATGTGCCGCGGGGTGCGGAACTGACCGTTGACGCCGGCGGAGGCGATCTTCGAGAGCAGGATCAGATGTCGAAGTACATCTCGAACTCGTGCGGATGCGGGCGGAAGCGGATCGGATCGACCTCGTTCTTGCGCTTCCAGTCGATCCAGGCCGCGATGAGGTCGGCGGTGAACACGTCGCCCTCGAGGAGGAACTCGTGGTCGGCCTCGAGCGCGTCGAGCACCTCGGGGAGCGAGCCGGGCACCTGGCCGATCGCCTCGTGCTCCTCGGGCGGCAGCTCGTAGAGGTCCTTGTCGACCGGCTCGGGCGGCTCGATGCGGTTGCGGATGCCGTCCAGGCCGGCCATCAGCTGGGCCGCGAAGCAGAGGTACGGGTTCGATGACGGGTCGGGCACCCGGAACTCGATGCGCTTGGCCTTCGGGTTGTCGCCGGTGATCGGGATACGCACGCACGCGGAGCGGTTGCGGGCCGAGTAGACGAGGTTGACCGGGGCCTCGTAGCCCGGCACGAGGCGGTGGTAGCTGTTCACCGTCGGGTTGGTGAACGCCAGCAGCGCAGGCGCGTGCTTGAGCAGGCCCCCGATGTACCAGCGGGCGGTGTCGGAGAGGCCGCCGTAGCCACGCTCGTCGTAGAACAGCGGGGCGCCGTCCTTCCACAGCGACTGGTGGGTGTGCATCCCCGAGCCGTTGTCGCCGAAGATCGGCTTCGGCATGAATGTCGCCGTCTTGCCGGTGACCCAGACGGTGTTCTTGACGACGTATTTGAACTTCATGATGTCGTCGCCGGCGCCGAGCAGGGTGTTGAACCGGAAGTTGATCTCCTGCTGACCGGCGGTGCCCACCTCGTGGTGGCTGCGCTCGACGGTGATGCCGACGCCGGCCAGGCCGAGGCAGATCTTGTCCCGGGTGTCGGCGAAGTGGTCGACCGGCGGCACCGGGAAGTAGCCGCCCTTGTAGCGGGTCTTGTAGCCGCGGTTTCCGCCCTCCTCGGCGCGGCCGGTGTTCCATGCCGCCTCGACCGAGTCGATGAAGTAGTAGCCCGCGTTCTGCTTGGTCTCGAACCGCACGTCGTCGAAGATGTAGAACTCCGCCTCGGCGCCGAAGTACGCGGTGTCGGCGATGCCCGTGGACCTCAGGTGCGCCTCCGCCTTCGCGGCGATGTTGCGCGGGTCCCGGGCATACGGCTCACCGGTGAACGGGTCGACGATCGAGAAGTTCATGACGAGCGTCTTCTCGTCGCGGAACGGGTCGACATACGCCGTGGTGGGGTCAGGAATCAGCTTCATGTCCGACTCGTGAATGGCTTGGAAGCCACGGATCGAGGACCCGTCGAACATCTGACCGTTCGTGAAGAAGTCATGGTCGACGGTCGACGCGGGCACGTTGAAATGCTGCATGATGCCCGGCAGGTCGCAGAACCGGATGTCGACGAACTTCACGTCCTCGGCCTCGATGAAGGCGAGAACCTCGTCAGCAGAGCTGAACACGCTGAACCTCCTGGTTCGGTGCGGGGCTGGTGCGCAGCCCGGGGGGCATTGCCGACGACCGTAGGGTCGAGCGGTTTCTCGACCGTGACCCGGGTGTTTCGCCGGTGTAACGCAGGTCAACGTACCAATCCGTGGGACGACGCGCCCGAGTCGTGGACCACGTCCCGCGGCGCCGGACGCCGCCCGCCATCTCCGGCCGGATGACGACCGGCGCGCCTGCGGCATCCGGCGCGGCGCCACCTACAGTGGCGTGGTGCCCGGATCTGACGCCGACGACCCCGCCGCGCCGATCTCCCCGCCGAACGCCTCGCTGCTGCGCCGCGCGGGCGCCGTGCTCGTGGACTGGCTGCTCTGCCAGCTCGTCGTCATCGGGCTGCTGCGCATCGACTCGGGCCAGGGGGCCGGGGCGTTCGCCCCGCTCGCGCTCTTCGCGCTCGTCAACCTCGTCCTCGTCTCCACGGTCGGCTCGACGATCGGGCACCGGCTGTTCGGGCTGCAGGTGTGGCAGGTGCGCTCGGGTCGCTTCCCGCTCCAGGTGCTCGTCCGCACGGTCTTGCTGTGCCTGTTCGTGCCCGCGATCCTCACCGGCCGCGACGGCCGTAGCCTCCACGACATCGCGGCGGGTACCCGCATCGTCCACCTCGCCGGCGGCGGATGATGCGATGCTCCCGGCCGTCCGGGAGAGGGCGCGAGGGACGCCCCCGGCCGGTCCGGGAGGGGGCGCGGGGTTCCCAGGGCGAGGGATGTCGCGCGGTCGGCACCCGTGGCGGTGGGCACCGGGGCGGGCAGGGTGCCGAGGGTGCAGGATGTCGCGCGGTCGGCACCCGGGGTGGTGCAGACGGAGACCACCTGCCGCCGCCCGAGGGAGGTCACTTGCCGCGCAGCGCCTTACGGTCGGGGCGGGCTCGCATCGGGTCCATGCCCTTCGGCACCGGCGGCCGCACGCCCCCGAGCGACTTCAGCCGCTTGTTCACCACCGACGTCTCGGCCTTGCTGAGCACCGGCTTCAACCGGGTGAGACGCCAGGAGAGCTTACGCACCGGCACCTGGTCGGTGCCGTCACCAGCGACCCACAGGTGTACTGGCACCCCGGGAGCGACCCGAGCGACCTTCTTCTCCTCCTGACGGAGCAGCTTCTGCACCCGGGCCGCCGGGCCCTCGCCGATCAGCACCACGCCGGGCCGGCCGAGAGCGCGGAACACCATGGCGGCGCCGGCGAGGTCCGTGGCCTTGACGCCGCGCGCGCCCTCGACGGCCACCGGCTCCTGTGACACGAACCAGCCGCGCCGCCCCAGGCCGGACAGCGCGGCCCCGGTGGCGCCGGCCTGCCCGTCGAGGGCCGAGTACATGGCCCGGTTGCCACGTCGGTTCATGACGATGGTCGCGGCCAGCAGCGCCGACGGCACCGCGAGGATGGCGAAGTAGAACACCCACGGACTGCCGAGCAGTGCGCCGACACCGACCAGCGCTCCGGCGGTGAGCACGGCGGCGAGCAGCATCCACCACCCGAGGCGGCGATCCAGGCTGCGGATGGCGCGGTACGCCTGACGGATCTCGGCGAGACGGCCGGGCTTCTTCGCGGGCTGGTCGGACACGGGTCGGTCAAGCTCCTGGCTGGCGGCGGACACTCGCGCGGGGATGCCGAGCGGATCGGGCCATCAGGATACGGCGCGCGCGGAGCGGTCCACCAATGCCGTGGCCTCCTGGCGGGCCGGGGCGGCATCCGCGTCGGCGAGGTGCGCGAGATGAGCCGGCACCTCGCGGCCCCAGCGGCGCATCGCCGTGGCCCACAGCCGCCCGGCGCGGTACGAGCTGCGCACGAGCGGGCCGGCCATGACGCCCTTGAACCCGATCGCCTCGGCGACCTCGGACCAGTGGACGAACTCCTCGGGCCGCACCCACCGGTCGATCGGGTGGTGGGTCGGGGACGGGCGCAGGTACTGGGTGACCGTGAGGATGTCGCACCCGGCGTCGTGCAGGTCGCGGATCGCACCCTCGACCTCGTGGTCCTCCTCGCCCATGCCGAGGATGAGGTTGGACTTGGTGACCAGCCCGGCCTCGCGCGCCATCGACAGCACGCGCAGCGACTTCTCGTACGTGAACGCGGGTCGGATCCGCCGGAAGATGCGCGGCACCGTCTCGAGGTTGTGCGCGAACACCTCGGGGCGGGCGTCGAAGACCTGGCCGACGAGCTCGGGGCGGGCGCCGAAGTCGGGCGGGAGGATCTCGACGCCGGTGCTCGGGTTGAGGGCGTGGATCTGCCGGATCGTCTCGGCGTACAGGGATGCCGCGCCGTCGGGCTGGTCGTCGCGCGCCACCCCCGTGACGGTCGCGTAGCGCAGGCCCATGGTGCGCACCGACTCCGCCACGCGGAGCGGCTCACCGAGGTCGAGCGGCTGGGGGCGGCCGGTGGCGATGTCGCAGAAGTCGCAGCGGCGGGTGCAGGTGTCGCCGCCGATGAGGAAGGTGGCCTCGCGGTCCTCCCAGCACTCGAAGATGTTGGGGCAGCCGGCCTCCTGGCAGACCGTGTGCAGGCCCTGGCCCTTGACCATCGACGCGATCTGCGTGTACTCCGGACCCATCCTTGCCGTCGTGCGGATCCACTCCGGCTTGCGCTCGATCGGGGTCTGCGCGTTGCGCGCCTCGACGCGCAGCAGGCGGCGTCCCTCCGGTGCGATGGTCACGTCATCCAGCGTACGTGGCGGGTCGGGCGAGCACATCGACGAGGTGCTTCTCGGCGTACGGCAGCACGTCCGCGACGGTGACGGTGCGCCCGGCCTCGGCGGTGAGCGAGGAGACCCCCGCGTCGGCGATCCCGCACGGGACGATCGCGTCGGCCCACGACAGGTCGGCGTCGCAGTTGAGCGCGAAGCCGTGCATCGTCACCCGGCGGCTGACCCGCACCCCGATCGCGCCGAGCTTGCGGTCGGGGCCACGGTCGTCGGCGAGCACCCACACGCCGCTGCGCCCATCGACCCGCACGGTCTCGACGCCGAACTCGCGGCAGGCCCGGATCAT
>JBOFLR010000127.1:0-4627 GCA_051657965.1 Dermatophilaceae bacterium | reverse complement strand
ACCTCGGTGCCCATGAGCACCAGCCCCGCCTCGTAGGTGTCCTCGATGAGGTAGTCGTGGCGGGCCTTGCGGTTGCTCGCGATCATCGCGCGTCGCTTGTCCGTGGCCACGCAGGCGAGGCTACCGGGCCGGGCCACGGGCGCCCTACCGGGTTCGGCGGGTCAGAGCCACCTGCGCGGGTCGACGAAGTCGCCGTTCTGGAGCACCTCGAAGTGCAGGTGGCACCCGGTGCTCCTCCCGGTGGAGCCCTCGTACCCGATGACCTCGCCGCGGCTGACGCTGCCGCCGGACACCCGGATGCGCGACAGGTGGCTGTAGGTCGTGGCGAGCCCGCTGTTGCCGACGACACCGTGGTCGATGACCACCCGCTTGCCGTAGCCGCCGGCGTCACCGGCGCTGATGACGACGCCGTCGGCGGCCGCCTTCACCGGCGTGCGGCACGGGGCCGCGAAGTCACGACCGGTGTGCAGCTTGCGATAGCCGAGGATCGGGTGCATCCGCATCCCGTACTCCGAGCTCACCCAGCCGGCAGCCATCGGGTAGCTGAGCCAGCCGTCGTCGCTGCGACCACCCCCGCCGCCGCTGCGACCGCTGCCGCCGCCGCTACCACCGCTCGAGCCGCGCTTCTTCCGGGCGGCGGCCTCGCGCTTGCGGGCCTCGGCGGCCCGCTGCGCGAGCACCTTCTTGAGCCGGGCCTGCTCGGCTTCCATCCCGGCCAGCGCCCGCTTCTCGGCGGCGAGCCGGTCGTTCAGGGTAGCCGTCTGGGTGGCCTGGCTGGCCGCGAGCGTCTCGAGGTCCGCCTTCGCCTTGGCCGCGGCCGCCCGGGCGCTCTCGGCGCGAGCCAGCGCCGCCTCGGCCGCCTTCTTCTTCGCCGTGAAGTCGGCCCGCAGCGCCGACAGCCGGTCCTCCAGCGCGGTGAGGCCGGCCCGCTCGGTGGTCAGGCGCTGCATGGTGCGGTCCTGCACGTCCATCACGGTGTCGACCAGGGCGAGGCGGTCGGCGAACTGCTGTGGGTCGGTGCTCGAGAAGGCCATGTCGAGCTGGCCGAAGCCCTGCTCCTGGTAGATCTGCGACGCGAACTGGGCGACCCGGGTCCGGTTCGCCGCGACCGCGGCGGTGGCGGCGGCCAGCTCGCGCTCGCTCTTCTGCTCGTTGGCCTGGGCCACCTCCAGCTCCTGCGCGGCGACGGTGTTGGCGCGGTCGGCCGCGCTCGCCGCGGCCTGGGCCTTGTCGAGGGCCGACCGGGCGGTCGGGAGCCTCGACTGGGTCTGCTGGAGCGCGCGGTACGCGGCGGAGAGGTCGGCGCTGGTGTCGCCGACCTGGTCCTCCAGGCGCTCCACCCGGGCGTCGACCCGCTCCTTCTCACGCCCCGGATCGGGTGCCTGTGGCATCGCCTGGGCGGCGGTCGCGAGCAGCGACACCCCGCACGCAGCAGCGACAGCCAGGGCCGTGGCACGGCGGACCGTACCTGCGGGCACACGGCGGAATCGTCCCATGGTCATCATTGGTAACACGGATCGCACCCACTGCGCATATGCACCGCCGAAATTGCTGCCACCGATGTGGGCGCGGCGTAGGCGTCCGTGGATCAGACCCGCAGGTAGCGGCGCAGGGTGACCAGGCTGGTGAGCACCGCGATCCCGAGCACACCGGCGAACATCCACGGTGCGACCACCCAGACGTCGGACACCCCGATGAACGCCTGGCTGAGCGCGATCTGGATGACGCCCTCGTCGAAGACGTACCGCATCAGCGCCACCAGCAGCCCGACTGCGAGGGCGACCCCGAGACCCGAGACGATCACCATCTCGGTGACGAACGGCATCCGGATCGTCCAGTTCGAGGCGCCGACGAGCCGCATGATGCCGATCTCACGACGCCGGATGAAGGCCGCCTGCCGGATCGTGGTGGCCATGAGCAAGGCGGCGCAGGCCGCCATCAACGCAGCGAGCAGCAGGGCGAACGCGGTGATCCAGTTGATGATCGTGAAGAACCGGCTGAGCACGGACTCCTGGTCCTGGACGATCGCCACACCCGGGGCGCCCTCGAACTGCTCCGTGATGGCGCGGAACTTCGTGGGGTCGTCGAGCTGCACGCGCAGGCTCTGCGGGATGTCGCCGACCTCCACGTTCCCCGCCACCGGGCTGTTGCGGAACTGCTCCCTGAAGCGGTCGTACGCCTGCTGCTCGGACTCGTAGAAGACCTCCTTGACCTCGGGCAGCGCCTCGAGCTGGCCCTGCAAGGTGGTGCGCTGCGCGTCGGTGACCGCTCGGTTCTCGCAGTTCGGCTGTGGCGCAGTGGCATTGCACAGGTAGATCGACACCTGGATGCGGTCGTACCAGAAGCCCTTCATCGTCTCGGCCTGCCGCTGGGCGAGCAGGCCGAGCCCGAGCAGCACCATCGACACCATGGTGACGAGCACCACCGAGACGGCCATCGACACGTTGCGGCGCAGGCCCGAGCCCACCTCCGCGAAGAGGAAGCGCGACTGGGCCATCTCAGATCTCCCGGGTGAGGTCGGCCTCGACGGCGGCCTCCGGGCCCGGTTCGCCATCCAGCTCCGACGGCGACGAGTACGGCGACGACGCGTGCCGCGGGGTGTGCGCGTCCAGCGGGTCGTTCGGGTGGTAGCCGGACCCCTGCTCGTCGCGGACCAGCCGCCCGTCGTCGAGCTGGATGACGCGGCGTCGCATGTCGTTGACGATCTCCTGGTCATGGGTGGCGAGCACCACGGTGGTGCCGGTGCGGTTGATGCGGTCGAGCAGGTGCACGATCTCGAGGCTGATGCCCTGGTCGAGGTTGCCGGTGGGCTCGTCGCAGAGCAGGATCTGCGGCCGGTTGACGACCGCACGGGCGATGGCCACCCGTTGCTGTTCCCCGCCCGAGAGCTGGTGCGGGAAGCGCCGCTCCTTGCCGGCGAGGCCGACCATGTCGAGGGTCTCGGGCACCAGCTGCCGGATGACGTGCTTCGGCTTGCCGATCACCTGCAATGCGTACGCGACGTTCTCGTGCACCGTCTTGTTCGGCAGCAGCCGGAAGTCCTGGAACACCGCACCCATCTCGCGGCGTAGCCGCGGCACCTGGCGCATCGGCATCGTGTGCAGGTCGTGTCCGGCGACCAGGACCGTGCCCGTGCTCGCCGCCTCCTCGCGCAGCGCCAGGCGCAACAGCGTCGACTTGCCCGACCCCGACGGGCCGACGACGAACACGAACTCGCCGCGCTCGATGGCGATGCTGATGTCGTCGAGGGCGGGCTGGGTCGACCGCGGGTAGATCTTGGTGACGTTCTCGAAACGGATCATGGGAGTACGACGGACCTCAGCGACGGTGGGCGACGGGGCACGTGGCCGGCTCCCTGGGCCGGACACCGCCAAAGGATAGGTCGGCAACCTGGGGATGACGGTCAGCTCGCAGAACTCGGCGGGTCACCGCGTCGGAGTGCTCCGCGTGGACGGTGACGGGTGAGCGGCCCGGCGCGCTCAGGTCACGCGGTCGACGGCCGGTGGGGGCCGGCCGGGGGCGAGCACGGTGCGGAACGTCTCGGCGACGGCGCGCGCGGCCCGGGCGGCGTCGTCGGCGGGGAGGTAGGAGCCGGTCGGCACGTCGTCGGGCCACCAGCGGAGATAGTCGGCCCCTTCGACGGATGACGGCACGCGCCAGCCGAGCGCGAGCAGGGCGGCATGATCCTCCGGTGCCAGTGGGAAGCCGCCGCCGATGGTCTCGGAGCCGACGCACCACCCGCGCAGGTGCTGCTCGTGGCGCCGCAGCCGCACCCACGGCGCGGTGTCGCGGTAGCGGCCCGGGAGGAACCCGCCCAGCCGCGGCCGGCGGAGCACGGCCGGACGGGCGGCGTCATCCGGCCCGGTGACCTCGAGCGAGCCGCCGTCGTCGAGTCCGCGGACGACGTCGACGAGCACCGCGACCCACGGCTCCCAGGTGGCGACCGTGTCGGCGGCCGAGTGCCCTCCGGGGCCGGACTGCCCGGCCCGAACGCTCACCCGGTGCCGGGCGGCGTCGAGCTCGGACGGCGCGTCAGGCTCGGGCGTCACATCGAGCTCCGCACACGGTCAGGCTCCCAGCCCGGCTTTCTCCTGCCCCTTGCGCCAGCGGATGCCGGCCTCGATGAAGCCGTCGATGTCGCCGTCGAAGACCCCCGAGGTGTTGCCGACCTCGTGCTCGGTGCGCAGGTCCTTGACCATCTGGTACGGGTGCAGCACGTAGGAGCGCATCTGGTCGCCCCAGCTCGCCTTGATGTCGCCGGCCAGCTCCTTGCGCTCGGCGGCCTCCTCGGCCTTCTTGAGCAGCAGCAGCCGGGACTGCATGACCCGCAGCGCGGCGGCGCGGTTCTGGATCTGGCTCTTCTCGTTCTGCATGGACACCACGGTGCCGGTGGGCAGGTGCGTCATCCGGACCGCGGAGTCGGTGGTGTTGACCGACTGGCCGCCCGGGCCGGAGCTGCGGAAGACGTCGATCTTCAGGTCGCTCTCCGGGATCTCGATGCTGTCGGTGCCCTCGATGAGCGGGATGACCTCGACGGCGGCGAAGCTGGTCTGGCGCCGGCCCTGGTTGTCGAACGGGCTGATCCGCACGAGGCGGTGGGTGCCGCCCTCGACCGAGAGGTTGCCGT
>JBOFLR010000126.1:0-9745 GCA_051657965.1 Dermatophilaceae bacterium | reverse complement strand
GCTCGCGCCGCTGGAGAGCGCCGGCGAGACACTCCTGCCGTGCCGGGCACGTGACGCACAGCGCCTTGGCGAACTCGACCCCGTCCGGGGTGTCGGCGAACCACAGCTCGGCGTCGTTCTCGCGGCAGGGCACGCCCTGACCGGTCGTGACGGACGCCTCGTTCAGGTCGATCAGCTCACTGAGCTGCATCGGGCTGTCACCTCCTTCGTCGGTGCGCCCGGTGGGGCGCTCGGTCTGCTCGGTGCGCCCGGTGGGGCGCTCGGTATCCGGAGGGCGCTTCGGCCCGGAACCGGTGGTCGTGGTCATTGCTGTACCTCGCGGTGGTGACGTGGACGGTCGATGGACAAACAGAAAGGCCGCGGTTCCCGGGAGGGATCCGCGGCCTCGAGTGGAGGTCGACCGACAGGTCAGCCCGGTGGTGCCTCGAGGTGCGGACGCACGTCTCCCGTGATCGGGGCCCCCGTGTCGCCGACGAGCTCCATGACGCGTGCGACATGAGCGGCGGCGGACACACCGGTGCCCCGGTACACGGCGAGATCGCCGGTGTGAGCACGGTCGGCGCCGCCCCACGGACGCATGCCGAACTCACGCACGCCGGTGTTCGCCGGTACGGCGGTCACGGTCTTCGCGGTCATGGTCTCCATCAGTGCCAACCCTCCTCACTGCTCTCGCCGGGTCGCTCGCCTGTCACGGGCGCGCGAGGTACGTCGATCACTGTAGGGGCGATCCGCGCGGCGCGGCAACGTAATTACCGGCGAAAGATCCGCCATCCGGCTCGACGTGACGAAAAGCGTTGAGGCTCAAGCGTTCGAGGACTCGGAAAACTCTCGGATGACGCCCAGCACGGGTGCGCCGTACCTCTCGAGCTTGGCCGGCCCCACGCCGGGGATGCGGCTCAGGCCGGTGGTGTCGCTGGGCACCTGCTCGGCGATGGCCGTGAGGGTGGCGTCGGTGAACACCACATAGGCGGGCACCGACGCCTCGCGGGCGGTCTCGAGCCGCCACTCGCGCAGTGCGTCGAACAGTCGCTCGTCGGCGCTCGACGGGCAGGTCTCGCACCGTCCGACGGTGCGCTCCTTCCCGGTCGTGAGTGCAGCCGCGCACACCCGGCAGGTCGTGGGAGCGAGGCGGCGCCGCTCGGGGGACGCGCCCTCGCCGCGGCGCCGACGTGGCTGGCTGCGGGCGTCATCGCCGAGCACCGCGGAGGTGCCGTCGAGGAACCGCGACGGGCGCCGGGTGCCCTTGGCTCCGGGGGTGCGGGCGCGAGCGTAGGAGAGGACGAGCCGGTGGCGGGCCCGGGTGACCCCGACGTACAGCAGCCGGCGCTCCTCCTCGACGGCCTCGGCCGTGTCGGCCATGGTGATCGGCAGCAGGCCGTCGGAGCAGCCGACGAGGAACACGGTGTCCCACTCGAGACCCTTGGCGGCGTGGAACGACGCGAGCGTGACGCCCTGCACGGTGGGCGCGTGCTGGGCGGCGGCACGTTCGTCGAGCTCGCGCACGAATGCGGGCAACTGCGCGGCCGGGTCGGCGGCGTGCAGGTCGTCGGCGAGGGTGGCGAGCGCGGCGAGGGACTCCCAGCGTTCGCGAGCCGCTCCCCCGGCCCGTGGCGGCTCGCGGGTCCACCCCGCGCCGACCAGGACGTCGCGTACCGCCTCGGGCAGCGGGACCGTGCCGTCGTCGCCGCGGGCGGCGCCACGCACCAGAACGAGCGCGTCGCGGACCTCCTTGCGGGAGAAGAATCGTTCACCGCCGCGCACCAGGTAGGGGATGCCGCGCTCGGCCAGGGCCGACTCGAGTTGCTCGCTCTGCCCGTTGGTGCGGTAGAGCACGGCCACCTCGGCGAGCGGATGGCCACCGTCGACCAGTGCGGCGACCCGCTCGGCGACCCGGGCCGCCTCCTGCGGATCGTCGTCGGCCACGACGAGCTCCGGCGCGGCGCCGTCGGGTCGCTGGGCGCGCAGCTCGACCGACCCGGAGCGCCGCCCGCCGCCCGGCGTGGCGAGCACCAGGTTGGCCAGGCGTACCACCTGCGGCGTCGAGCGGTAGTTGCGCACCAGTTCGACGGTGCGGGTTCCCGGATGCCGCCGTGGGAAACCGAGCAGGTGCTCGGGGGTGGCACCGGTGAAGGAGTAGATGGTCTGCGCGGGGTCGCCGACGACGCACAGGTCACTGCGGTCTCCGAGCCAGCGTTCGAGGAGGGTCTGCTGGAGCAGGTTCACGTCCTGGTACTCGTCGACGACGAAGTGCCGGTACTGCGCGCGCACCGTGCGGGCGATCTGGTCGTGCTCCCCGAGGATGCCTGCGGTGAGCAGCAGCACGTCCTCGAAGTCGATGACGCCGCGGTCGGTCTTGACCTCCTCGTAGGTGGCGAGCAGCCGCGCCATCGCCGTCGGGTCCAGGCCGGCCGGTGCCTCCCGACCCGCGGATCGAGCCGCGACCGGGTAGGTCTCGGCGGTGAGCATCGACACCTTGGCCCACTCGATCTCACCGGCGAGGTCGCGAACGGCCGGGCCGTCGAGGCGCAGCCGCAGCCGGCCTCCCGCCTCGGCGACCGCGCTCGCCTTGTGCGGCATCACCTCCGGCGCCGCTCCCCCGACGGCCTGCGGCCAGAAGTAGTGCAGCTGCCGCAGCGCGGCGGCATGGAAGGTGCGGGCCTGGACGCCGCCGACGCCGAGATCGCGTAGCCGGGTGCGCATCTCGCCTGCGGCGCGCGCGGTGAACGTGACGGCGAGCACCCGCTGCGGGTGGTAGGTGCCGCTGAGCACTCCGTAGGCGATGCGGTGCGTGATGGCGCGGGTCTTGCCGGTGCCGGCCCCGGCGAGCACGCACATCGGGCCGACCGGGTGCGCGGCGACCTCGCGCTGCTCGGGGTCGAGCGCCTCGAGCACGGCGTCGACGCCGGGATGGGCGGGCATCGTGGTCACCGTGCCGATCCTAGGTCGGTGCGCCGACGGCATCCGGCGGTCGTCCACAGACCCGACCCGAGTCGCGTCCACCCGTGGCACGGGCGCGCTGGTCGCGCCGTGCGCAGGTGGCGCATCGCCGGTGACGACATCGACGAGGATGGGGGGATGAGCACCGCCGCACCCGAACCGGGCACGATCACGATGTACAGCACCACGTGGTGCGGCTACTGCCGCCGCCTGAAGTCGCAGCTCGAGCGCGAGGGAATCGGGTTCACCGAGGTCGACATCGAGCGTGACGAGGACGCAGCGGACTACGTGATGTCGGTGAACGGCGGCAACCAGACCGTGCCCACCGTGGTCTTCCCCGACGGGTCGGCGGCGACCAACCCCTCGATCGGCGAGGTCCGCGCCCGCCTGGGTTGACCACCGTTCTCGCACGACGGATCAGGGTCCCGGAATCGGCGCCGTAGCCACGCCGCACCCACGTCGCACCCACGTCGCGGAGCGTGCGGCAGCGCGGTCAACGGAGCACGGCATCCGGCACGGCGAGCGGGCTGCCGTACCAGTGCTCGACGAGCCGGCGCGAGATCGACAGCCGCCCCGAGAGCAGCACCGACCCGTCGGCGACGGCCGCGGCGAGATCGTCGCGGCTGAACCAGCGGGCCTCCTCGATCTCTCCGTCCGTCATCCGCAGCTCGGTGCCGACGGCGCGAGCGGTGAAGCCGAGCATCAGCGACGACGGGAACGGCCACGGCTGGTCGCCGACGTAGGTGACGTCGGTGACCTCGACACCCACCTCCTCGCCCACCTCCCGGGCGACGGCGGCTGCGAGGGTCTCGCCCGGCTCGACGAAACCGGCGAGCACCGACATCCCCCGAGCGCGGAACCCGCGGCCGCGGGCGAGGAGCAACCGGTCGGCGTCGTCGACGACCGCCATGATCACCGCCATGTCGGTGCGTGGGTAGTGCTCGGTGTCGTCGGCCGGGCAGCGACGGATCCATCCGGCGAGGTCGACTGTGGTGGCCGACCCGCACCGCGGGCAGTGCCCGTGGCTGCGGTGCCAGTTGGCCAGGGCGAGGGTCGTGGCGAACGCCGCGGCGTCGAGGTCGGGCAGGTCGGCGCCGACCCGCCGTAGCGAGCGCCAGGCAGGGTCGTCGCGCTCGGGCGGGGGCGCGGCGTCGACGACGCCGACGTGGGCGCGGCCGCCCGCGTCGCCGAGGTAGCAGGCCAGGTGGCGGGCGTCATCCGGCCTGGGTGCGGTGAGCACGACCCGTGGGCCGGATGCCGTGTCGCGCACCTCGACGCGGTCGTCGCGCAGGCGCAGCACGGCGGTGGCCGGGTCGGCCAGCAGCCGGTCGACGAGCGTGGGGTCGCTACGCAGCTCGGCGCGCCGGTCGAGGGCGGCGCCGCTCAGGGCCAGGCCGGGCAGCACCGGAGGGCCGGAGGGAACGGTCGAGGAGCCGGGAGGCACGCGGCCCAGCGTAGGGTCCGGGGCGAGCGCCGGTGCACGGCCTACCGTGGACGGGTGGACCGCACTCCCGCCTTCCTCGCCGCCCTGGCGAGCGCGGCGGTGCCCGGGCTCGACCCGGTCAGCGTCGAGGCGCTGCCCGGGCCCGCCGATCGGAGCTTCGACATCGCGTTCGTCCAGGACACCGAGCTGCGCCGCTGGGTGGTGCGGGCGCCGCGCACCGCCGTGGCGGGCGCGGAGATGGACCGGTCGACGCCGCTGCTGGCGCTCCTCGCCCGGCGGCTGCCGTTCGCCGTGCCCGCGCCCCGCGGTTTCGTGGCCCTGGCCGAGGGTGGGCGGGCCGCGGTGTACCCGTACCTGCCGGGGCATCGGCTCGACTTCGTGGCCCTACCGGCCGGTCCTGGTCTGGCCGGCGAGGTCGGGCGCGCCCTCGCCGCGCTCCACGACACCGACCCCGCCGTGGTCGAGGAGGCCGGGCTGCCCGGCTACGACGCCGACGCCTACCGCACCCGGCGGCTCGCCGAGCTCGACCGCGCCGCGGCGACCGGACAGGTGCCCGCTGCGCTGCTCGGGCGCTGGGAGGCCGCGCTCGAGGACGTCGCGCTCTGGCGTTTCGCGCCGGTGCCGACGCACGGCTCGCTCACCGGCGACCGGGTGCTTGCGGTGTTCGCCGACGACACCGACGCGGCCACCGGGCGGGTGCACGCCGTGACCGGGTGGGACCATGCCCAGCTCGCCGACGCGGCCGACGACTTCGCCGCGCTGGTGGAGGAGGCGGAGCCGGCGGCGGTCGAGACGGTGCTCGAGGCCTATGCCTACGCCCGGGTCGAACGCCCCGACCCGCACCTGCTCGTGCGTGCCCGCCTCGCCGCGGAGCTCGGCTCGGTGACCCGGCTGCTGGCCGCGCTGGGCCGCGACGACGCCGATGCGGCGAGGACGATCACGGCCCGGCTGCATCGGCTGGACCAGACGGTGGATGCCGCCGGGCCTGGCAGCGCGGAGCAGCGCCGGACCTCGCTGACACCGGTGGACGTACGTGCTCGGCGAACCTCGCGACCACCGCCGCCACCGGCCGACGGCACCGAGGACACCGCCTCCCGACGGGGCGACGATGCGGGTTCGGCTCCGAGCGACGACACCGCTGACTCGGCTCCGAGCGACGACACCGCTGACTCGGCTCCGAGCGGCGACACCCTGGACTCGGCTCCGAGCGACGGCACCGCGGACTCGCGTCGAGAGGGCGGGACGGACCCGGGGGTCACCCCGCCGGGAGACTCGCCCACAGCCGGCTGAGCGCGGTCTCGTCGGGGGGCAGGTCGGGCCACACCGTGCGGCCGGAAGCCACGTGCACGAAGGCGCCCCGCACCCGCATCGGGTCGACGCCGCGGGCTCGCGCCCAGGCGAGCCGGTAGGCGGCGAGCTGGAGGGCTCGCGCCGCGGCCCGCGCCCCGGTGGGCTCGGCACCGGTCTTCCAGTCGACCACCACCCAGCCCCGGTCGTCGTCGGGGTCGCGGAACACGGCGTCGACCCGGCCCCGTACGGCGACCCCATCGACGACCGTCTCGACCGCGATCTCGACCTCCACCGGCGTCATCGCCGCCCACGGGGTGGCGAGGAACCCCGCCGTGAGCTCGTCGAGGCCACCGGCCGGGTCGTCGGCGTCGGCGGCTCCGGGGAGCGCGTCGACGTCGAGGATGGCGGCACTGCTGTAGTGCTGCTCGACCCAGGCATGGAATGCGGTTCCGCGCCGGGCCGCGCAGGCCGGCTGCTGCGGCACCGGCCGCCGCAGGTCGAGAGCGAACCGCTCGGCGTCCTCGGCGAGCGCCACCACGGCCGAGGTGGACAGGTGCGGTGGCAGCAGCACCGGCTCCTCCCGGCCCGGACGCCGGGCCGAACGCTCACCGAGCAGCACCGCCACCTCGGCGTCCCACCGCGCGGCCACACCGGACGGGTCACTTGCCTCGTCGGGCCGCGCGGAATCCGCCTCGCCCGACAGGACGGATGCCGAGCCACCCGGCGCGACGGATGCCGAGCCACCCGGCGCGACGGATGCCGAGCCACCCGGCGGGACGGATGCCGAGCCACCCAGCGGAGCGGACGCCGCCTCACCTGACAAGGCGGATGCCGCCGTCACGCTCCGCGAGATGGCGCCGGCCGGGCCGAGCAGCCGCGCCCGACGCTCGAGGTGGTCGGTCGTGGGCCAGGTGACGCGCACCGGCTCGGCCGTGCGCGGGTTCGGCGGTGGCGGGTCGGCCGGTGGCGGCAGGTCGGCCCACGGCCCGACAGCGACCGGCGTCGCGCCGGCGCGCACCTCCTCGAGGAACCGCGAGGTGAGTCGCGGCGTCGACGGCGTGCCCCAGACGTGCGCGGTGAGCAGCAGGTCGGTGCGAGCCCGGGTGAGGGCGACGTAGGCGAGGCGGCGTTCCTCGGCGACACCGTGCTCGGCGTTCGCGGCGACGAACCGGTCGAAAGCCTGCTGCACGCCATCCCAGTCGCCGGCGTCGCGCCAGCGGAATCGCGGCAAGGCGTCGGCGTCGCCGCGCAGGTCGTAGGGCAGCGTGGCGAGGCCGACCAGCCAGCCCTTGTCCTTCGGGACGCCGTGCCGCCAGGTGTCGCCGGCCACGGTCGTGCGGTTCGCGGAGTGCACCGGGAAGGAGGACTCGACCAGGCCGGGCACGGCGACGACGTCCCACTCCAGGCCCTTGGCCGCGTGCACCGTCATCACCTGCACCGCGTCGGGGCGCGACTCCACCCAGCCGAGGTCGAGACCCCGCTCCTCGTCGACGGCGGCCTCGAGCCAGGCGAGGAACCCGCCGAGCGTGGCCCGGTCGGCCGATGCCGCGAAGGTGGCCGCGACATCGGCGAAGGCGTCGAGATGGGCCCGGGCGGCGCCGGGCGAGTACCCGGGGCGGGCCAGCACCTCGATGTCGAGGCCGAGTGCGTTCTCGGCCTCGGCGACGAGCTCGGGCAGGCCGAGCCCGGCCAGCGCCCGCAGTCGGCGCACCGCCGCGCCGACCCCGGTCAGCCGCTCGAGCGCCACGGGCGAGATGCACTGCCCCTCACCGCCCACCCACGCCGGCGGCGGAAGGTCGTCGAGGGCTTCGACGATGCTCACCCGCTCGCCGGCGTCAGGTGCGAGGTCACCACCACGCGGCCGACCGGGGCCCCGCTGGCGCTCGCGAGCCCACGTGCCGAGCCCGTCGAGGTCGGCCGCGCCGAGCCGGCACGCGTGGCCGACGAGCAGCCGCATCAGGCGGTCGCCGCGGGTGGCGTCGGCCACCACGTGGAGCAGCGCCACGAGGTCGGCGACCTCCGGGGTGTGCAGCAGCCCGCCGAGGCCGACCACCTCGTGCGCCACGCCGGCGTCGTCGAGGGCCTGGACCACCGCGTCGAACTGGGATCGCTTGCGGCACAGCACTGCTGCCGTCCGGCGACCGGGCCGGCGCAGCCGCCCGGTCAGCCAGGACACGACATGCCGCGCCTCCTCCTCCAGGGTGTCGAGCCGGGCGACCGCGACGTGACCGAGCCCGGCATCCGGCCGCTCCGCGAGCGGTGCCACCGGAACCCGCGCCGCGGCCGCCAGCGGACCGGCCACGACGTTGGCCGCGCCGAGCACGGCACGGTCGTTGCGCCAGCTGGTCGAGAGCTGCAGCACCGGCGCCGGGTCGGGGTCGCCGAAGTCGGTGCGGAAACGGTCGAGCGTGGTGGATGACGCACCGCGCCACCCGTACACCGACTGGTGCGGGTCGCCGACCGCGGTGACCGGCACCGGCTCGCCCGGAGCGGCGAACAGCCCGGCGAGCAGCCGGAGCTGGGCCTCGGAGGTGTCCTGGAACTCGTCGAGCAGCACCGCCCGGTAGCGCTGCCGCTCGGCTGCGCCGACGTCGCGGACCCCGGTGGCGAGCGCTGCGGCGAACGCGACCTGGTCGGCGAAGTCCATGGCGTCGCGCGACCGCTTGAGCTCGGCGTAGCGCTCGAGCAGCGGCACGATCGCCCGCCGTTCGCGGAGCGCGTCGAGCGCGGTGCGGACCGCCGCCGGGGAGGACCGCCGCGCGGACCCCTCGCCACGCGGCACGGCGGCCAGCGTCCCGACCACGTCGTCGAGGTGGGTGGCGAGCTCGCCGGTCGTGCGCAGGTGCTCGGCGAGCTCGGCCGCGAGGTCGACGACGGCGGTGGTGACCGTGGACTCGGCCTTGGTGACACCGTCCATCGGGCCGTCCCAGCCCGCGACCGCCTCGTGCGCGAGCTGCCACGCGGCGGCCTCGGTGAGCAGGCGGCTGTCGGGCTCGACACCGAGCCGGAGCCCGTGCTCGCGCACGATCCGCCCGGCGTAGGCGTGGTACGTCGACACCGTCGGCGCGTCGTCGAGGACCGCGGCGCCGTGCTCGGCATCCGGCAGGTAGAGACCGGCCTCGTGCAGCGTGGCGAGCCGGGTGGTGAGCCGTTCGCCGAGCTCTCCCGCGGCCTTGCGGGTGAAGGTGAGGCCCAGCACCTCGTCGGGCCGCACCAGCCGGTTCGCCACCAGCCAGACCACCCGCGCCGCCATCGTCTCGGTCTTGCCCGAGCCGGCTCCGGCCACCACGAGCAGCGGCCGGTGCAGCGGCGCCTCGATGACGGCGGCCTGCTCGGCGGTCGGCGCGTGCGGCTGTCCGAGCGCGTGAGCCAGCTCGGCTGCGCTCCAGCGCACGGTCGACCCGGATGACGCCGCCGTGAGGGGCGGCGCGCTCACCACCGCCGCCCTTCGGGCCGCGCCGGGCAGGCGTCCTTGACCTGGCAGGTGCCGCAGTGCGGGCCCGGGGTGGCCGCGAAGCCGGCTCCGGCCATCGCGTCGGCGGTCTCGGTGAGCAACCGGTGCGCCCACTCCGGTTCCTCGTCGTCGGCGAGCGGCACCTGTTCCTGGAGCGTCGTCGAGACTCCCGCCGCCTTGCCCAGCTGCAGCAGGGCGGCGCCACCGGCCGCCGGGCCGACGCCCGAGAGCGCACCGCGCTCGACCGCCACCTGGTCCGCCCCGAGCTGCCCGTGCCGGCGTAGCTCGCTCCTCGTCGGCTTGCGAGTGCCCGTCTTGAGGTCGACCACGCGGACCCGCCCCTGCGCGTCGACCTCGACGCGGTCGACCGAGCCGGCCCCCTCGGCCCGGCCGAGCGCGACCCGCAGCGAGTGCTCGGATGCCGCCCGCCGCCATCCGGCGTCGCGCGCCTCGTGCACGTACGTGGCGAGCCGGGCGGTCCTGCCCTGCGCCTCCGTGAGACTGCGGCGGGAGAGCCAGCCGGGCGGCATCCCGAGACGGCCCCACCGGCGCTCGAGCTCGGCGGCATAGGTGGCGGCGTCGGCGTCACCGAGGTCGTGGGCGATCTCGTGCACGAGGAT
>JBOFLR010000125.1:0-2827 GCA_051657965.1 Dermatophilaceae bacterium | reverse complement strand
GTGATGATGTGTGCGACGACCCGGGTATGGCCGTTGAGGTCCGAGCGCGCCGCCAGTGCCATCGCCTCGAGGGCGACCGGCAGGGCCTCCTCGACGCGCCCGGCGACCAGCAGCACCCAGCAGTAGTTGCTGAGCACGTTGGCCTGGTACGGGTGCTCGGGGTCGAGCAGGTCCATCGCGCGGGTGAGTCGGCGCATGGCCTCCTCGGCGCGGCCGATCCGGTGACACGCCACGCTGCCGTGGTTGAGGAGCACCGCCTGGGCACAGGTATCGGCGAGCGCCTCGGCGGACCGCGTACCGAGCTCGAGCAGCTCCAGCCACTCGATCGCGTTCCCCGCGGTGAAGAACGTCGGGAAGAGGCTCACGACCATTTGCCAGACGCGCTCGTGATGCCCGCGGGCGTGAGCGTGGCTCACCAGCGAGATCAGATCGGGCAGCTCGGCCAGCGCCCACTGGGACAGCTCGTCCTTGCTGCCGAGTGTCAGTCGCTCGTACCGCGTCTCCAGGCCGCCGATGAGCACCCCCATGCCCAGGCCGTCGGCCAAGGTGCAGACGTACCACTCCAGCAAGCGGCCGAGTGCCCTCGTCCGGTCCTGATCGGGGATGTCGACCACGCGCTCGACCGCATACGCGCGGGTCAGGTCGTGCATGAGATACCGATCACCAGCGGTGAACAGCAGGTGCTGGGTACGGAGCTCTGCCAGGAGCTCGCGAGCGCGCGTCGGCGAGACGTCGAGCAGCGCCGCCGCGGCGAGCGCGGTCACACCGCTGACGGGTAGCGCCCCGAACAGGCGCAGCAACCGGCGGGCCTCCTCGCCGAGCGCGCGCTCCGAGCACGCCAGCAACTCTCGTACCGACCCCACACCGTCGTGCTCCAGGTCGAGTACATCGAGCCTCGAACGCGCGTGGGACATCACTCGGACCAGCTCCGCGACATCTGCGTACGCACCACGGCCGAGCTGCTCCGCGGCCAGTCGTAGTGCGAACGGCAACCCGTCGCACAGCCGAACGAGGCGCGACACCACCGCCTGGTCGGCGGTGGAGATCTCGCCGCCGACGGCTGCCGACACGAGAGTGCGTGACTCCTCCTCGCTGAGCGGTCCCACGGTGACCCGGCGGGCTCCGTGACGCATGGTGAGGCCGGACAGCCGATTCCGGCTGGTGACGATCACCATCGATCCCGGCGCGCCAGGGAGCAGGTCCTCGACGTGCGCGGCGGTGGCCGCGTTGTCCAGGAGCAGGAGGAGCCGACGACCGGCGACCGCGCTACGCCATAGCGCTACGCGGCGGTGGTGGTCGTCCGGGATCGCCGTCACCCCGACCGAGGAGAGCAGCTGGACCAGCGCGACAGCAGACGACAACGGCTCGTGTCGTGGGTCGAAACCCCGCAGGTTGAGGTACAGCTGCCCGTCCGGGAACCGTTCCCGCAACAGGTGTGACGCATGCACCGCGAGACTGGTCTTGCCGACACCGCCGATGCCGACGAGGGACACGATCCGGGTCCCCAGAGCCGACGCTCGCTCTGCTGGAGCGATGATCTCGGCGAGCTCGGCGGCACGGCCGGTGAACGCCTGATCGTCCGGCGGGATCTCCGACGGTCCTGACCGGCGATCGCCAGGCCCGGAGGTCGCCTCGCGAGCCGGGACGACCGGGACGCGGTCGGCCGCGAGCACCGCGGAGTGAGCCGCCTGCACCAGAGGTGACGGGTCGATACCCAGATCACTGCGCAGGGTGCGGCGCAGGTCGTCGTACTCGAGCAGCGCGGCCGCCGTCTGCCCACGACGCGCCAGCGCTTGCATCAGGGTGGTGCGCAGTCGTTCGTCGTACGGCGCCCGGAGCGCCTCAGCGGTCAGCCGGTCGGCGACCCTGGTGATATCGGCATCCGAGGTGGCCGCCGAGACGACGAGCTCGGCGTGGTCGACCATCAGACGGAGTCGGTCGGCGGCCAGTCGCGAACGCTGGGCGTCGGCCAACGGTCCTGGCACGTTGGCCAGGGGCTCACCGCCCGCCCACCACGACAACGCCTCGTCGAGGAGCTCGATCGCCTCGGTCTCCCGACCGGTCAGACGAGCGTCGTCGGCCTGTGAGCGCAGTGCCCGAACCGTGTTCTCGTCCACGCTCACGGCCTCGCGGGGGATCGCGTACCCCGTCGGGCCGCCGATCACGGCGTCGGGGCCCAGCGCCTGACGGAGACCGGAGATGTAGGTGTGCACACTCCCCCGAGCCGTCGTCGGAGGCTCGTCGCCCCAGACGCAGTCGACCAGCCGGTCGTAGGTGACCACCTCACCGGCCCCGAACACGAGTGCTGCCAGCACGGCCCGCTGCTTGGGCGCGCCGGTATCGAGCTCGCAGTCTCCGTCGAGGACGCGTAAGGGCCCGAGCACGCGAACCGACAGCGGCACCGTCCGCCCCGCGTCTCCGTCTCGCCCACATCGGGCTCGTCGAGTTCGTCGGCGCCCGTGACCGAGACCCGTTTCGTCCGCGATCACCCGGTTGTCGACCGCGTCGCAGTGGCCGACAGCTCGCGCTGGGACATCGCCTCTCCACTCCAACCGTCGGTGCTCGACGTACGCATCGTGATTCGTTTCAGAATAGTGGGCACCGGAGGAGGCGACAACTACTCCGGAACGACCTGGCCGACGCGAGACCGGTCGAGGTCGGCAGGAAGCAGTCGGAACGTGCCGCCGTCGAGCGGTCGAACAGCGCGCAGGTGCCGTTCGTCGAGGGTCAGGAGATCGTGGTCGGCATACTCGGCCGCGAGGACGACGAGCGACGCGTCGGCGGCGCCGAGACCGAGGTCGGCGTAGCGGCGGTCCACCTCGACGGC
>JBOFLR010000124.1:0-2603 GCA_051657965.1 Dermatophilaceae bacterium | reverse complement strand
CGGCGGAGCTTCATCTGCTTGTCCTCTCGTTGGGGGAGAGCAGCGGTGGTGCGGCTCTCTCCCTCACTACCGGCGCAGCACCGCCGGCGGATGCACCTCCTTGACATCGGCTGCCCCGGCCGCGTCGAATGCCGTCATGGCCGACTCCTGCACCCACCTGGACACGATCGACGAGCACGCCACACCGAGCGCCGACGGCTGCGAGGACTGCCTGCGGGCCGGTGGCACGTGGGTGCACCTGAGGATGTGCCGCCGGTGCGGGCACGTGGGGTGCTGCGACTCCTCCCCCGCCCGGCACGCGACAGCCCACCACGGCGCCACCCGTCATCCGATCGTGCAGTCGTTCGAGCCCGGCGAGGACTGGCTCTACTGCTACGACGACGAGGTGGCGTTCGAGATCCCGGTGCTCTCGCCCTCTCCGTCCCACCGCTGAAGATCGAGCGCGGTCGGCCGGCCTCGCGTGACGGCCGCGGTGCGCGGCGAGGCAAGACCGGGTCTCGGACGAGGCCCGACCACGCCTCAGGCGCCGTCGCGGCTGACGTGGAAACGCTCGAGGCTGGCGTCGCCGAAGGCGAGGTCGGCCCACCGTCCGCGGTAGTGCAGCACGGCGAGGCCGCAGGTCGGGAAGCCCTCGCCGAGCGCGCGGTGGCCGGCGGCACTGCCGTCGCCGTCGGCGAGCAGCTCGGTGAGTGCAGGGATGCCGGGCGCGTGCCCGACGACCATGACGACATCGGCGTCGTCGTCGGCCTCGCGGACGACGTCGAGCAGGCGCTCCGGGGATGCCTCGTAGATGCGGCGATCGAGATGCACGTCGGTCTCGGGGCAGCCACCGGCCCAGATCTCCTCGGCCGTCTGCTGGGTGCGCTCGGACGTCGAGCAGAGCACCTCGTCGACGCCGAACCCCTGCTCGTGCAGCCACACCCCGGCGGCCCGGGCGTCCCGCCGGCCACGCACGGTCAGCTCGCGCTCGTGGTCACGCGCACCGCCGCCCTGCTCGGCCCTGGCGTGCCGCAGGAGGATCAGCGTGCGGTCACGGGCGGCGCGCGTCATCCCCCGATCATGCACCCCGTCCTGCCCGTCCGTCATCGCCTCGAGGGAGATCCGTCGCGCGGGTGCCGGAAAGCGGTCGGGCGCTAGGGTCGAGCCGACACCGGCCGACCGGGAAGGGGGACCGCATGTCCGCGGACGACGGCATCCTCGGCACGACGCCCACCGCCACGCTCCCGACGCGGGTCTTCCTCGCCCGTCACGGCGAGGCCGAGTACGAGACCACGCTGACCACGGATGACGGCGGCATGCTCACTGCGGTGGGCCGGCGGCAGGCCCGAGACCTCGGCCTAGAACTGCAGCACGAGCACATCACCCAGGTGTGGACCAGCCCGCTCTCCCGCGCGGTGCAGACCGCGGAGCTCGCGGCGGGCGTCCTCGACGTGGACGTGGTCGTGCGAGAAGGTCTGCGGGAGTATGGAGTCGGCGCCATCGCCGGCACCGTCGTCGACGAGGCCACGGCGCTCCGCCCGGTGTTCGCGGCCTGGCTGGCCGGTGACGACGCCGCGCGGATCGACGGCGGGGAACGCATCTCCGACATCGTCGCCCGGGTGCGCGGCGTGCTCGACGAGCTGACCCCCGCGCACCTCGGGGAGTCCGTCCTCGTGGTCAGCCACGGCGGCGCGATCCAGCTGACCGTGCCCGAGCTGGTCGGGATGCCGCGCGCCGCGGCTCGCGACCTCGTGCTCCCGGGCGGTGGTCATCTCCTCCTCGAGGCCGAGACCGACCGATGGCACCTCGTCACCCGGTGAGGATGACGCCGACGCTCACGGCGGCCGCGGCGAGTGGCGCGGCCGCCGTGTCGTCTCGTGCGTGGTCGATCAGGACAGCTCGACGAAGGTGAGCTGGTCGGTGACCGACACGGCGGCGGCTCCGCCGTCGAGCTGCACCGGCTTGGACGTCATCGCGCCGTCATCGCCGAGCGCGTGCGTGGTGGCACTCGTGACCGTGCTCGGGAGTGTCACGGTGACCGCCTGGTCGGGCACGTCCTGCGTGACGCGGGTGATGGGGTCGAAGCTCGGCTTGCCCAGCCAGAGCGCCAGGTAGAACGTGCCGTCGCGCTTCTGCAGCAGGACCTGCTGCACGCCATCCGTCTGACCGGCGAGGGAGTACTCGAGCTGGCCCGGGCTGAACGCGGCGCCAGGGTCCGAGAGCAGCGTCGTCATGGCCGTGACGGCGCCCGCCACCGGCTTGGCGGAGCCGTCGTTGCGGATCATCCCGTAGTTCTGCTCGCCCATGCTCTTGTCGGTGCCCTCGTCCCACAGCTGGTAGCAGTAGGTCCGCGGGATGCCGTGGGCGAACGAGAGCAGGTACTGGCGCGGGATGTAGCGACCGGACACGACCTCGGGGATGGAGTTCGCGTCGTTGCTGTTCTGGTAGCAGGTCTCGGTGGACACCGGCTGGGTGGCTCCCGGCTTCATCGCGCCGGCGACCCGGCGGACCGCGTAGTCGAGGCTGCCGTAACCGTCGCCGCCCCATCCTGTGGTCTCCGGCTCGCGCGTGCTGAGGTAGTTGTGGATGTTCGCGCGGTCCATGGAGTCGGCCACCGCGCTGCC
>JBOFLR010000123.1:0-4330 GCA_051657965.1 Dermatophilaceae bacterium | reverse complement strand
GCGATCGAGGACCCGCTCTCCTCCGCACCGGCCACCACCGACACCCCGGTGACGCAGCAGCCCGGCCTCGCCCTGGTCAAGCGGGCGGCGCCCGACGACGGTGGCGACGGCCGGCTCGAGCTGCTCGACACGGTCACGTACACCTTCGAGGTGACCAACACCGGCACGGCGACGGTGACCGGCCTGACGATCGACGACCCGATGGTCTCTCGACTCGGTCCGATCTCCTGCCCGGTGACCACCCTGGCAGCCGGTGCCTCGACCACGTGCACCGGATCGATCACGGTGTCCCAGAACGACGTCGACGCCGGCGAGATCCGAAACACGGCCACGGCGGGAGGGCGTACGCCGGGGGGTGAACCGGTCGAGTCCGACCCGTCGAGCGTCGTGACCCCGGTCGACCAGGTCGATGCCATCCTGCTGACCAAGTCCGCCGATCTCGACGACCTCGACGGCAACGGCCCGGATGCCGGTGACCTGATCCGGTGGGCCTTCACCGCCACGAACACCGGCACCACGACCCTCGACGAGGTCGTCATCGACGACCCGCTCGCCGGCCGGGTGAGCTGCGTGGCCGACCGGCCCGACGAGGCGTTCCTCCTCGATCCCGGCGAGACCCGTTCCGACTGCTTGGCCGAGCAGGCGTACACGATCACCCAGGCCGACGTCGACGCCGGTGTCGTCGAGAACACCGCGACCGCGAGCAGCCCCACTCGCGACGGCGGCTCGGTGACCTCGGATGTCGCGTCCACACTGACGCCGTTCCCGCGCGACGGTGCTCTGTCCCTCACGAAGACGGCGACCGTCGTGGACGACGGCGACGGTGTCACCGACCTGGGAGATGTCATCCGGTGGACCTTCGAGGTGACCAACACCGGTGTGACGACCGCGACCGATGTCGCCGTGGACGATCCGTTCGCCGGCGTCGTCACCTGCGGCACGACGACACTCGCGCCCGGCGCGTCGACCGCGTGCACCGTCGAGGAGTTCGTCATCGGGCAGAGCGACGTCGACCGTGGCGTGGTGGGCAACACCGCGGTCGCCCGGGCGACTGCCGCCGGTGTCGACGTGCTGTCGGCACCTGCCTCGACCGACACCCCGGTGGCGCAGACGCGGTCGCTGGCGGTGACGAAGACGGCCGCCCCGAACGACGTGAACGGCGACGGCGCCATCGACGCCGAGGACACCATCGACTTCGCCTTCGAGGTCGCCAACACCGGTACGGTGACCGTCACCGACCTCGCCGTCGAGGACCCGGACGCCGGAACGGTGACCTGCCCGTCGACGACGCTGGCACCCGGTGCGTCGATGACCTGCCGCGCCGACGAGCCCTACTCGCCCAGCCTCCAGGACATGGATGCCGGGGTGGTCGTCAACGTGGCCACAGCGGTCGGCACCGGCCCGGGCGGAGCCCCGGTCAGGTCCGAGCCGTCGTCCACCGAGACCCCGCTCGACCAGCGTCCCGGCCTGAGCCTGACCAAACAGGCCGAGGTCACCGATGTCGACGGTGACGGCGCGGTGGGCCTCGGCGACACCATCGCCTGGACGTTCTCGATCGTCAACACCGGCAACGTCTCGCTGGTTCGCGGCGTCGTCGACGACCCGATCGCGGGCACCGTCGACTGCATCACCGAGGCCGGGCTCCCCGACCCCACCGTGATGGACCCCGACCAGCTCTGGACCTGCGTCGCCACCACCCCGTACGTCATCACCCAGGCCGACGTCGACGACGGCGTGGTCACCAACACCGCCACCGTCCGCGCGGCCACCCGTGGCGGCGACCTGCCGGTCGTCTCGAACCCGTCGTCGACGGAGACGGTCATCGGCAGCACCTCGGCGCTCACCCTGACCAAGACTGCGACGGTCGTGGATGACGGTGACGGCGTGATCGAGGTCGGCGACGTCATCCGCTGGACGTTCGAGGTCGCCAACGCCGGCACCGCGACGGTCGCCGACATCGCCGTCGACGACCCGCTGGCCGGGGCGGTCACCTGTGCCGCCACCACGCTCGCGCCCGGGGCGACGACGACCTGCGCCGCCGACACCGAGTACCAGATCACCCAAGCCGACGTCGACGCCGGCGAGGTGGTCAACGTCGCCACGGCATCCGGGTCGAGCACCGGCGGCCCGGTCACGTCGTTCGCCGCCACGACGACCACGCCGATCCCGCGGCGTCCGGCGCTGACGCTTGCCAAGACGGGCTCGGTCACCGACACGAACGACAGCGGTCGCACCGACGCCGGCGACGAGATCCTCTGGACCTTCGTCGTCGAGAACACCGGCAACGTCACCCTCCGCGACGTCGTCGTCGACGACCCGCGGGTCACGGACGTGGACTGCACCGACCCGGGATCCACGTCGGGTGCGGTCCCGGCTCTCGACGTGGCGTCCTCGCTGACCTGCACGGCGACGACGCCGTACGTCATCACCGAAGCCGACGTCGATGCCGGGCAGGTCACCAACACCGCGACGGCCGGTGGTCAGGCGCCGGATGGAGCGGCGGTCACCAGCCCGCCGGCGACCGCCGAGGTCACCGTGGACCAGACCCGCCGGCTCACCCTGGAGAAGCGGGCCATAACACGCGACGTCCACGGCGACGGACGGATCACCGCCGGCGACATCGTCTCGTGGGCGTTCACGGCCACCAACGAGGGCACCGTCACGGTGCGCGACCTCCAGGTCGAGGACCCGATGGCCGGCCCGGTCACGTGCGCCGACACCACCCTCGCCCCGGGCGAGAGCACCAGCTGCCGCACCGACCGCGAACGGCCGATCACCGCCGCCGAGGCCGCCGCCGGGCAGATCCGCAACGTCGCCACCGCCTCGGCCGGTGACTCCGCCGGCACGGTCGTGTCGTCCGCGGAGGCCGAGGCGGAGGTCGTCGTCAGCGCGACCGTCCCACCGCCGCCGAGCGGCTCGCCGACGCCGACCCCGCCACCGGGCTCTACGCCCCCGTCGCGTCCGGGTGACGGGCCGGTCGGCGGGTCGGGCCCGCTCGCGTCGACCGGCGCCGCCGGCCTGGGCGTCCTCGTCGGCGGTGGCACGGCCGCCCTGCTCCTCGGTGCCTGGCTCATCCTCGCCGCGCGGCACCGCCGGCAGGACGGGGCACGCCCGTGACCGTCATCCGCACCGATCCACCTGCCCACGCAGAGCGTGGGACCCGCGCCGCTTCGCCATCCGCCTGTCCACCCCGTTCCGCACCACGTCAGGGAGCCGTCATGAGCACCGTCGCCCGCACCGCCACCGCCCTCACCAGCCTGCTGCTGCTCGCCACCGCCTGTTCCGGCGGCGAGCAGGACGCCAGCCCGGGGCCCTCGCAGACCACCTCGGCGCCGGTCGTGCGCGTCACGCCTCCGGCCGAGAACATCGTCAACGAGCCGGCCGCCCGCAAGGACGTCACCCAACAGGGGTGCAAGGCCACCGAGGGTGGGTGGGGCGCGTCGGGTACGGTGCGCAACTCGACGAAAAAGGAGGCGGCGTACACCATCGTGGTCAGCTTCACGAACTCGAAGTCGACGGTGCTCGCCCGCGGTACCCAGAAGCTGAAGGTGGCGCCCGGAAAGAGCGCGAAGTGGTCGGCCTCGGCGAAGTTCGCGGCACCCAAGGACGTCGTGTGCGTCCTCCGGGGCGTCGACCGCACCTGACGCCCGCTCGCGCCCGCCGCATCTGACGCCCGCTCCCGCCCGCCGCACCTGACGCCCGCTCGCGCCCGCCGCACGATGGGCGACGGTCACCCGACCGGCGGATGACGCCGGGGTGCCAGGAGCGCAGCCGAGCGCGCGCCCGGCACCCCACGACGCCACGGGCCCGAGTCGGCTCAGGTTGGGCAACGGGGTTGTCCCTGAGTAGGTGGCGCCCCTAGAACGGTGACCACCCGCGGGCAGCCGATGTCGACGACACGCGACCCGGGGCCCACTGTCGACGGGACCACCTGGCCGGGCCGGCCGGAGAGGAACGATCCGATGCAGCCGAAGGTGTCCAGGGCCAGGCGTGTGGTGGCAGCGGTCGGGATGGCCGCGGCGGTGGCCGGTACGGCCGCGCCGGCTCACGCGATCCCGGTCGACGGGGTGGAGGCGGCGTCATCCGCGGCCCTGTCGCAGGACTACGACTTCGACGACCTGCTCGGCAAGTCGGTGCTGTTCTACGAGGCGCAGGTATCGGGCACCAAGCCGGCCTGGAACCGGGTCGACTGGCGGAACGACTGCTGCACCGCCGACGGCGCCGACAACGGCGTCGACCTCACCGGCGGCTGGCTCGACGCGGGCGACAACGTCAAGTTCGGCTTCCCGATGGCGTGGACCAGCACCCAGCTCTCGTGGAACTACCTGCG
>JBOFLR010000122.1:0-4341 GCA_051657965.1 Dermatophilaceae bacterium | reverse complement strand
TTCGTCGCCGCCTTCGCCGAGCGGTTCCCGGATGCCGCCATCCTCGTCACCGGCGTCGAGGACCCCGACTCGCGGGCGCACGGGGCGAACGAGTCGCTCCACCTCGGCGAGTTCGAGCGGGTCTGCATCGCGGAGGCGTCACTGCTCGCTCGGCTGGGCAGGATGGGTCGGTAGCGATGAGACGACAGGAGGACCCGGTGGCCGAGGGCACGTACGTGGAGGACGACTTCCAGCGCGACACGAGCTACATCGAGGACCGCATCACGGCCGACGGCACGGGTGGGCGCGAGTGGCCGGTCGAGCCGGGCCGCTACCGGCTCGTCGTGGCGCGAGCCTGCCCGTGGGCCAACCGGGCGATCATCGTGCGCCGGCTGCTCGGGCTCGAGGACGTCCTCTCGATGGGCATCTGCGGCCCGACCCACGACGCCGACAGCTGGACCTTCGACCTCGACCCTGGCGGGCGCGACCCGGTGCTCGGCATCCCGCGGCTCAAGGACGCCTACGAGACGCGCTTCCCCGGCTACCCGCGCGGCATCACGGTGCCGGCCGTCGTCGAGGTCGCGAGCGGCAAGGTCGTCACGAACGACTTCCCGAGCATCACCCTTGACCTCTCGACCCAGTGGACCGAGTACCACCGCGAGGGCGCACCCGACCTCTACCCGGAGCCGCTGCGGCCCGAGATCGACGCGGTGATGCAGGAGGTCTACACCGAGGTCAACAACGGGGTGTACCGGTGCGGGTTCGCCGGGACCCAGGCGGCGTACGACACCGCGTACGAACGCCTGTGGGCGGCGCTGGACCGGCTCGAGGAGCGCCTCGCCTCCCGGCGCTACCTCGTCGGCGAGACGATCACCGAGGCCGACGTGCGGCTGTTCACGACTCTCGCCCGCTTCGACGCCGTCTATCACGGCCACTTCAAGTGCAACCGCCAGAAGCTCGCGGAGCTACCGGTGCTCTGGGCGTACGCCCGCGACCTGTTCCAGACGCCGGGGTTCGGCGACACCACCGACTTCGACCACATCAAGCGGCACTACTACGAGGTCCACCGCGACATCAACCCGACCGGGGTAGTGCCCGCCGGCCCCGACCTGGCGGGCTGGACGACGCCGCACGGGCGCGAGTCACTCGGTGGCCGGCCCTTCGGCCACGGCACGCCGCCCGGTCCTCCGCCGGATGCCGAACGCGTGCCGACCGCGCACGACCCCCACGTCGGCCCTGACGGCCTCGTCCACCGCTGAGGCCGGCATCCGCGCCCGAGAGATCGGGCCGTCAGTCCTTCGCGGTCTCGCCGGGGAGCGCGAGCATCTGGTCGCGCGCGACCCTCGCCCCGTGCGCGACACCCGGCTCGACCCGGATCGGGTTGACCACGCGCCCGTCGGCGAGCGACTCCAGGGCCCAGACGAGGTGCGGCAGGTCGATGCGATTCATCGTCGAGCAGTAGCAGACGTTCTTCTCGAGGAAGACGATCCGCTGCTCCGGATGACGTGCCGCCAGCCGACGGACGAGGTTCAGCTCGGTACCCACGGCCCAGGCGGTCCCGGGCGGTGCGGCCGCGATGGTGCGGATGATCTTCTCCGTGGAGCCCACCTCGTCGGCGAGCTCGACCACCTCGTTGCGGCACTCCGGGTGAACGATGACCTTGACGCCGGGCACCTCGCGCCGAGCCGCCTCGACCGCGTCGACGGTGAACCGGCCGTGCACCGAGCAGTGCCCGCGCCACAGGATCATCGTCGCGGCCTGCAGCTGCTCCACGGTGAGGCCGCCCATCGGCCGATGCGGGTCCCACACCACGCACTCGTCGAGCGCCCCACCGAGGTCGCGCACGTAGGTGTTGCGCCCCAGGTGCTGGTCGGGGAGGAACAGCACCTTCCCGCGGTCACCGGCTCGCTCCAGCGCCCAGGTCAGCGCGGTCCGAGCATTGGACGACGTGCACACGGTGCCGGCGTGCCGGCCCGTGAACGCCTTGATCGCCGCCGACGAGTTCATGTACGTCACGGGCACGGTGGAGTCGGCGACGCCGGCCTCGACGAGCTCGTCCCAGCACTCCTCGACCTGGTCGATCGCCGCCATGTCGGCCATCGAGCACCCGGCGGCGAGGTCGGGGAGCACGACGGTCTGGCTGTCGGCGGTGAGGATGTCGGCCGACTCGGCCATGAAGTGCACCCCGCAGAACAGCACGAACTCGGCATCCGGCCGGGCCGCCGCGTCACGGGCGAGCTTGAACGAGTCGCCGGTGACGTCGGCGAACTCGATCACCTCGTCGCGCTGGTAGTGGTGGCCCAGCACGAACGCCCGGTCGCCGAGGGCAGCACGGGCTGCACGGGCCCGGTCCACCAGGCCCGGGTCGGATGGCGCTGGGAGATCGCCCGGACATTCCACGCCGCGTTCGCTGGCGAGGTCGCGCCCGTGTCCGAGCACGAGGAGGGGGAGCGGTGCGTGCCGTGGGGTATCGGCCGTCGTGGTCACCTCTCGATGGTAGGTCGTCGCCTGTGCTCTCCTCGTCGCCGACCGACTCCCGGACCACGGCGCGGTGTGCTGCCGATAGCCTCCCTTGCGTGCGCGTGCTCATCGCTACCGACGCCTTCGGCTCGACCCTCGGTGCTGCACAGGCGGCCGCCGCGATGGCCGACGGGTGGTCGCGCGGCGCACCGCACGACGAGGTGATGCAGCTGCCGTTGTCCGGCGGGGGGCCGGGGTTCCTCGACGTGCTCCAGCGTGCGGTCGGTGGTACGACCGTGGCCACGACGGTGAGCGACCCGCTGGGCCGACAGGTGCCTGCGGCGGTGCTCGTCGACGGTGAGCGCCGCACCGCCTATGTCGAGGCGGCTCAGGCGATCGGCCTGCATCTCCTCGGTGCCGACGAGCGCGACCCCACCCTCACCGGCACCTGGGGTCTCGGACAGCTGCTCGAGACCGCACTCGGCGCGAATGCGCGACGGATCGTCGTGGGCGTCGGCGGGGGCGCCACGAACGACGCCGGCGCAGGCATGCTGGCCGCGCTCGGGGCGGGGCCGGCATCGGCCCTGGCGCGCGGCGGTCTGGCGCTGCGTCATGTCCCTGACGACACGTTGCTCGGGCTGGCCGCCGTGGTGGACCGGTTCGCGCAGATCGAGATCCTGCTGGCCACCGACGATGACACCCCGTTGCTGGGACTGTCGGGCACCAGTGCTGTCGACGCCCCACGAAAAGGAGCCACCCCGGAGCAGGCTCACGAGCTCGAGGGCGCGCTCGGCCGGTTCACCGAGGTCGTCGGTCGGGCGCTGCGCGGTTCGTCCACGGATCTGCTCACCGGCGCACCGCGGCGCCTCGACCGGGAGCCGGGCGCCGGCGCAGGAGGTGGGCTCGGCTACGCCCTGCTCACCCTGGGTGCTCGCCGGGTGAGTGCGGTGGCCGAGGTGCTGCGTGCCTGCCGCTTCGCCGAGCTCGCCGCTCGGAGCGATCTCGTGGTCACCGGGGCGGGGCTCGTGGACTGGTCGACACTGCGTGGGTCGGTGGTCTCCGGTGTCGCCCGGGCGACGCTCGAGACCGGCCGGCCGACGGTGTTGGTGGCCGGCGAGTGCCACGTGGGTCGGCGCGAGACGATGACGCTCGGTCTCGCCGGTGCCTACGCCGTGGCCGAGGATCCGGCCGGCCTGGAGGCCATGGTCGCCGACCCGGTGTCGACGTTGCGCTCACGCACCGCTCGGGTCGCTCGGACCTGGTCGCCGACTCGCGAGACCGGCTGACGGCACCGACGGGCTTCATCCGGCTGAGCCGGCGGATGCCGTGCGCCGGCGTCGACGGATGCCGTGCGCCGGTGCCGGGGGATGCCGTGTACCGGTGCTGACGGACGCCGGGTGTCCCGATCGTTCCGCTCGCCGTCCTCCGCACGCCTGTCGTCGTCGCTCCGAGCCCGCGAGGCTCGACCTCATGACCACCGCGTTGATCGTCATCGATGTCCAGGAGTCGTTTCGCGAGATGTCCGAGTGGGCGGTCGTCGACCGCCCGGACATCGTCGGCCGGGTCGCCAGACTGGTCGCCCACGCCCGTCGAGTCGGTGACCCGGTGATCTGGGTGCTGCACAGCGAGCCGAGCAGTGGCGGCCCGTTCGACCCCGAGCTCGGCTTCGTGCGTCTCCAGGACGGTCTCGACCGTCAGCCGCACGATCAGCTGGTGACCAAGACCAGTCACAACGCGTTCACCACCACCGACCTCCAGCGCCGGATCGTCTCGCTCGGCGTGACCCGGCTGCGGCTCTGCGGCATCCGCACCGAACAGTGCGTCGAGACCACGGCGCGCCTGGCGAGCGACCTGGGCTACGAGGTGGAGGTCGTCATCGACGCGACGGCCACGCACCCCCTC
>JBOFLR010000121.1:0-1912 GCA_051657965.1 Dermatophilaceae bacterium | reverse complement strand
CCGGTGGGCTGGCCGTCGGCGTCCGGCGGGTGTACGACGTCAAGGTCGCCCGCACCTCCGGCGGCCGCTGGCTCACCCATCGCGTGAGCATCGTCGGCAACGACGGCACCTTCTCGGCTCCCGGCACCGCGGTCGTCGGTAGTGTCGAGCGCTCCGTCCGGGTGACCGCTGCTCCGACCACGCCGGGGCTGCACTCGGCGATCCTGCAGATCGACGACCCGGCGACCCCGCTCGTCGACCATCGGGTGATGCTCGCCGTGGTCGCGGCCGAGAGCCTCCCGAGCCCGGGGTACTCGCGCACCTGGACCGGCTCGACCGAGCGCACCCTGTACCGTCGCCACTTCGTGACGGTGCCGCCGGGCGCCGACGTGCTGCAGGTGGGCCTCTCCGGGGTGGCCAGCGGTGACCAGGTGCGCTGGATCGCGGTCGACCCCTACGGCCTGCCGGTCGACGACACCGCGTCCTCGCAGTGCTACACCGGCCTCACTTCCGACTGCCCGGCCACCTCGCGGGCCTATGCCGACCCGACGCCCGGGGTGTGGGAGCTCTACGTGGAGGCGCGCCGCACGTCATCCGCGCTCACCAGCGCCTACACACTCAAGGCGGCGCTGCAGGGCACCACGGTGACCCCTGCCGCGCAGGACGTCACCACCGCGGTCGGCACGGCGAGGGCGATCACCCCCATCCGGGTGCGTAACGACTTCGGGCCGGTGAGCGTGACGCCGCAGGACGAGACCCTCGGGTCGTCCCGCGCCGCGCGGCCGTCGGTGTCCGACGGTGCCGCAACGGAGTTCACGGTCACCGTGCCGACCGGGGCGAGCCGACTCGAGGCGGTCATCGGCAACCCGGTCGACCTCGGGGCCGACCTCGACCTCTCGGTCTACCGGGGCAGCACCCTGGTGGGTCAGGACGCCGACGGCGACTCCGAGGAGGCGGTGGTGCTCGACCGTCCCAGCAGCGGCACGTACCGCGTGGTCGTCGAGGGCTACGACGTGCCGGCCGGCACGACCGCGTTCGACTACCTCGACGTGTTCACCGCCAGCTCGCTCGGCAGCGTCGACGTGGCCAACAGCGCGCTCAGCATCGCCTCCGGCGCCACCGCGACGGTGTCGGGCACGGTCACGCCGCGCGGGAGTGCGGCATCCGGCCGGTCCCTCGTCGGGACGGTGCGCCTGGTCGCCTCCACCGGAGCGGTGCTCGGCACGGCCACCGTGAACGTCAACCCCTGACTCCTGACCACTCTCCGCCCGCCCCCCGACTCCGCGGGATCCGGAGCATCCCGCGGAGTCAGGGCGCTATAGCTCCCTGACCACGCGACAACCACCTGACCGGGCACTCCGTGGGCATTGACGCGTCGCAGGCGTGGGCTACCGGCGGTTGACGTTTGCCGGGTACCGGATGACGGTCAGCGGGTCGCGCCGGTGACCATCCACCGGTCGGTGCGCACCCTGGCCCACATGAGCGTCGCTCGTACTGCCATGAACGCCGTGAACGCGATCCACAGCCACACCAGGGCGCTCGCCTGGCCCTGCGGCGTCCCGACGTCGAGCAGCCGCCGGCCGGCGAGGTGCACGGCGAGCACCACCGGCAGGTACGCCGCGAGCGTGGCGAGCATCGCCCGGGCCAGCCACCGTCCGTCGCCGGCACCGATGAGCACTCCGTCGACGACGAACACGTAGCCCGACAGCGGCTGCCCGAGCGCCACGACGACGAGCCCGGCGGCGATCGCGGCCTGCACCGCGTCATCCGAGGTGAAGAGCGCGCCCAGCCACCGGCTGGCGAGCAGCACGGCGGCGCCGAGCACCGCGCCCGAGACGATGCCCCAGCGCACCATGAGCGCGGTGGCGGCGCGGGTGCCCGCGAGGTCGCCGGCGCCGAGACTGCGGCCGGTGAGGGCCTGCGCGGCGATGGC